>JBBRHM010000167.1:0-7003 GCA_038222655.1 Chitinophagales bacterium
CGATACATACAGAATGGAAATGGACACATCCCGAATATACTTTTGAATCGTCAAGAAATATTAAGGACCTGAAATCAATTGAAATTGATCCCAGCCAACGCCTGGCAGATGTAAATAAGGTAAATAATAAATTGGTAATACCCGATTAATTTTATGTTGAATGTTCATGATACATGTTGAAAGAGTAGGTGTTCCCTTCAACATGTATCATGCAACAACAAAACATTTTATTATAGCTTATTTCGCTGCGTGGATTACATACTTCTCTTCAAAATATTCTTCTGGGAAAATTTTGTATATCGGCATCATTTTAGGACGGAGGCCGCTTTCGAAAATTTCCTGTGCCAGGTCGCCGCCTTTTAAACAGATAAGTCCGTTGGGTAAAGGTTTACTATGATCTTTCTTTAAGAGAGGTGCACTCCATTTCCACAAATCCTGTAAGGGTGCCACTGCTCTGGAGATAGCGTAATCAAATTTCCGGTTCTTAATGTCTTCCGCTCTGGTATGTTGGGTGGTAATATTGCTGATACCACATCCTTCACAAACAGCATCCACTACTTTTAATTTTTTCGCGATACTGTCTACCAGGTGAAATTTTACTTTCGGAAAAAAGATGGCAAGGGGTACACCCGGAAAACCGCCACCACAGCCAATATCAATTACCTGGGTGCCGGGTTGAAAATCTGCCATAGCGGCAATGCTCAATGAATGGAGAACATGGTGCAGGTAAATACTGTCAATATCTTTCCGTGATATTACATTGATCTTTGCGTTCCATTCTTTGTACAAATCTTCCAATGCAGCAAACTGTGTCACTTGCTGTTCAGAAAAATCGTCAAAATAACGGAGGATTAATCCCAGTTTTTGCGGGGCGCTTTCCATATAGCAGGGATTGTAAAAATAAAATAAAGAAACATCCAGATATCCAGCAGTAAAAACCATGGCCAGAGATCGCTTTCGTTCAGCTTCTTCATACCATGAAAAAAAATAATACCCTGTATAATTAAACGTACGGCAAATACGGATAGCGGTATCCACCAGTTAAAAAAAATAAGGGAGGCCGCTAACAAAGGGTAAATGAGAAAAAGACTTAATGAATACAAGCCCAGCAGAAATTTATGTGCGGGTTTATAGTATTTACTGGTTGTATAATGCCGGTACTTCTGTGTCATCCAGTCGGTCCAGTTTCTTTTAGGCTCACTCAGTGTATGCGCCTCTTTACAAATAACGATTGCTGTATTGCCTGCATTCGCCACTTTGTTGATGAAGAGGTCATCATCTCCACTCGGTATATGGTTAATGGATGAAAAACCTTTGTTGCGGAGAAACACATCTTTTTTATAACTCAGGTTTCTTCCTACACCCATATAGGGCGTACCTGCCAATGCATAAGAGAGATACTGAATAGCTGTATGAAAAGTTTCAAAACGTATGAGCTTATTTAAAAGTCCCCGTTTTTTATGATAGGCACCATACCCCAATACAATTTCTGTATTATCATCATAGGCATCCTGCATCTTCTGGATCCAGAATTCAGATGCCGGTACACAATCCGCATCTGTTAATAATAAGATCTCATGTTTAGCGCTCCTAATGCCCATTGACAGTGGAAATTTTTTACCACTAATCATCTTAGCTTCCTGGGTAAGTTGTACATGATTAATATTCTTGAAAGATTTCTGGAACTCTTCAATCACATATTTTCCATCATCGGTAGAGTTATCATTCACCAATACCACTTCATGGGTACTCTTATAATCCTGCACAAGTATGCCGGGTAAATTTTTTGCCAGGTTATCTGCTTCATCACGGGCACAGATGACCACTGAAACAGGATGTTCATGCGTGGTGACCCTTACCGGTTCCTGATAAAAAGCAAGGCGTCTGAAAAAATACAGGTAATAGAAAAGCTGGATGAATATTACGGTACAAAAACTATAAAACAGTATAGCCGATAAGATGTTTGGTATCATCATCCGGCAAAAATAACGTTTGTTGGGCAATGGTCAATAGTCCATACTGCAAGCCCATTCACCATTCACTATTTTCTATCTCTTATCTTTGCCCCATGGCGGTATTGGATTTTCAATTAGCGGCAAATGCAACGGGCTCAAAAGCGAGGGCGGGCAAAATAACCACGGATCATGGAGAAATATTGACACCCATCTTTATGCCCGTAGGAACCGTAGGAAGTGTAAAAGCGGTTACACAACAACAATTAAAACTGGATATACAGGCACAGATTATTTTAGGCAATACCTATCATTTATACTTACGGCCGGGAACAGAAGTGCTGGAAGGTGCCGGGGGGCTACATAAATTCAATGGTTGGGACAGACCCATCCTTACCGACAGTGGCGGCTACCAGGTATTTTCGCTGGCAGCTAATCGAAAAATTACCGAAGAGGGTGTGATGTTCCAGTCGCATATTGATGGAAGCCGGCATCTCTTTACACCGGAATCGGTAATGGATATTCAGCGGAGTATTGGTGCTGATATTATCATGGCTTTCGATGAATGCCCGCCCTATCCCAGTGACTATGCCTATGCAAAAAAAAGTATGGAGCTTACGCATCGGTGGTTAGACAGGTGTATGAAACGATTGGCTGAAACACTCGATAGATATGGGTATTCGCAGAATCTTTTTCCCATCGTACAAGGAAGCACCTATAAAGATCTGCGTAAAGCTTCGTGTGAATTCATTGCTTCAAAAGAGGCAACAGGTAATGCTATAGGTGGACTAAGTGTGGGTGAACCCGAAGAGATGATGTATGAATTTACAGAACTATGTTGTGATAATTTACCTGCCCAAAAGCCCCGCTACTTAATGGGTGTAGGAACGCCCTGGAATATTCTTGCGTGTATTGATCTGGGTATTGATATGTTCGATTGTGTAATGCCCACCCGTAATGGGCGTAATGGTATGTTGTTTACCACGCAGGGAGTAATTAATATCCGCAATAAAAAATGGGCCGCTGATTTTTCACCGATAGATCCCGAATTGCCCTGCGAGATCAGCCAGTATTATACCAAAGCTTACCTGCGCCATTTATTTGTAGCCAATGAAATACTGGCCCTGCAACTTGCCAGTATTCAAAACCTTGCTTTCTATCTCTGGCTGGTAGGAGAGGCACGCCGGCATATTGTTGCAGGAGATTTCAGTAGCTGGAAAACAGACATGATTGCTATAGTGAAGCAGAGGCTGTGATGGGTGAGTTGTGAGTTGTGAGTGGGCAAAAGTCAATAGTCCATGATTAATAGTGGAGGGCCCCTTATACATTCACTCACCCCTCACGATTTTAACCTTTCCCCTTTGCCCTTTACCCTTTCCGCCTGTATCTTTGTTGCCTAGCGCTAATGAAGAAAATTGACTGGTACATACTAAAAAAATTCCTCACTACTTTCTTCTTTGCTATTTTTCTTTTTACAGTGATAGCCGTTGTGGTAGATGTAAGTGAAAAAACAGACGATTTTGTTAAGTCGCAACTTGGGGTTAAAAAAATCGTTACCGATTATTATTTCGGATTTATCCCACATATCGTCGCTTTGCTTTTCCCCTTATTTGTGTTTATTTCTGTTATATTTTTTACTTCCAAAATGGCAGGCCGCAGCGAAATTATTGCCATACTTGCCAGTGGAACCACTTTTAACCGCTGGCTGCGTCCCTACTGGATGGGTGGTAGTATACTGGCCATTATGTTATGGTTTGCCAATCAATACGTGGTACCGCGTGCCAACCAGGTTAGGGGAAATTTTGAAGCAAAATATATTGATGGTAACAATTCTTACAATGCCTTATTAAATACCAGCAGTAATATTTATCTGCGTATAGACTCCTTTACCTATGCCGGTATTTATGCATACGATACCCTCACCAAAAGAGGAGGCCCTGTTTTTCTATATAAAATTAATGGAAACAGGGTGGTGCAAAATACACGCGCCGATATAATTACCTGGGATACGGCTACTAAAAACTGGAGACTGGAATCAGTCATTGACAGAAAGCTGCAGCCCTTGCAGGAACAGGTATCTATGGAGATGACCAAAAAAATGAATTTTACTTTTAAACCCTATGATCTCAGCAGGGATAAATACACAAAAGACAAACTAACCTCGCCGGAACTTGACCGATTTATCAGGCTCGAGGAATTACGTGGATCGGAGGGGCTTAATGATCTGAAAGTAGAACGGTACCGGCGGGATGCAACCTGTATTACAGTAATATTATTAACGCTAATTGGTGCCGTAGTTGCGGGCCGCAAAGTGCGTGGTGGCAGCGGCGTACACCTGGCAGTAGGGTTTATGACGGCCGCTTTATTTATTATCACAGACCGCTTCTCCACTATTTTTTCTACCAAGGGTAATCTTCCTCCCACTATAGCCGCCTGGATACCCAATATGCTGTTTGTATTTGTCTTCATTTACCTTTATCGCAAAGCGCCCAAATAATATTACTGGTATTTAACAACCTTCCCCCTATTTGTTTTGTTGTACATGGCAAGTTGTTTTACCTTTAACACATAAATAAAATCTTTATAGATAGGTACGCTCAAACACTTATCCAGTAAAGCTTGCCATAAACAAAATAGCCATGGGAATCCTTAAAGACAGGTTCAAAGCAAAAGCAGATGCTTCCAATACGGAGATCAAAGATTTACTGAAAGAACACGGAAGTAAGAAAGTAGGAGAAGTTACGCTGTCACAGGTATACCAGGGCATGCGGGGAATTACAGGCCTGGTAACCGAAACCAGTTTGCTCGATGCGCAGGATGGAATCCGTTTCCGCGGTTTTTCTATACCCGAACTGCAGCAAAAATTACCCAAGGCCCCCAATGGCGGCGAGCCTTTACCAGAAGGTTTATTTTATCTGATGCTGGTAGGCGAGTTACCCACTGAAGAAGATGTAAATCATATAACCAGTGTTTGGCAACGCCGGAGTCATGTACCCAATTATGTATTTGCCACTATTGATGCATTGCCTTTAAGCGCGCATCCCATGACCATGTTTGTTACCGGAGTAATGGCTTTGCAAACGGAAAGTAATTTTGCCAAGGATTATGCAAAAGGTATCAGTAAAAAAGATTACTGGAGTTCTATCTATGATGATACAATGGACCTGATAGCCAGGCTGCCAAGAATTGCTGCCTATATCTATCGTAGAAAATATAAAAATAACGAAGATATACAGCCAAATGGCCTGCTAGACTGGGCAGGTAACCTGGCACATATGATGGGCTTTGAAGATGAAAGTTTTAAAGAGTTGATGCGTTTATATATGACCATACATGCCGATCATGAAGGCGGTAATGTATCTGCGCATACTACACACCTCGTAGGGTCTGCATTGAGTGATCCTTTTCTGAGTTATGCAGCCGGTATGAATGGATTGGCGGGTCCTTTACACGGTCTTGCCAACCAGGAGGTAATCAAATGGATATTCGAAATGCAGGAACAACTCGGCACTGATGATCCGAGCAAAGAACAGATAGCAGACTATGTGCAGAAAACCTTGTCTGCCGGCAAAGTGGTTCCGGGATATGGCCATGCCGTATTACGCAAAACCGATCCGCGATTTACTGCTCAAATGGAATTTGGTAAGAAGCATATGCCTGATGATAAACTAGTTAACACTGTTTGGAAAATATACGATACGGTACCCCCCATACTTCAATCATTGGGAAAGATAAAAAACCCCTGGCCCAATGTAGATGCCCACAGCGGTGCATTGCTGGTGCATTATGGGTTGGTGGAGTATGAGTTTTACACAGTATTGTTTGCCGTAAGCAGGGCATTGGGTGTATTGGCCAGCCTTTGCTGGGATAGGGCCCTGGGCTTTCCGCTGGAAAGACCTAAATCAGTTACCACCGAGTCGGTTAAATTATGGCTCGAAGGAAAGGATGAGATTTGGGAGTGATTATTGATACACCATAGTGCATGTGGGCGATAGTACGTGAGAGAAGCTTTTAGCTTGCTAAATACTATTAGGGAACATTTACTGTGAGGCATGGCCTAAAAAAGTCCGCCAGAGTTCTTGCTTTGGTTGACTTTTTTTATATTGTAGGAAATCATGTCCCATGGCAAAGTCTACCCCTGCATCCAATGCAACTAAAAAGTCTGTTGCAAAGAAATCCGTTACAAAAGTTGCCAAAAAAGCAGCTCCTCCCAAAAAAAAGAAAGAAGCAAAGCCGGAGAAACAGGAAAGATCCGTCAACCGAAAATACGCCGATAAATCTGCAGGTCAGCCGGATATGCTTGACATCTTTGAAGCCATCAAAAAACTGATGCTGCCCTACGATAAAAAAAGAGGATTGGTGATGCATATGGGTACCAGTGGACAGGCCAACCTGGTAAGCCACAAACCCGTTGTGATTGCCGGAAGACCCCGGAAGGAACTATGGTTTGTTTCTGCCTTAGTTCAAAAAGGGTATGTTGGTTTTTATTACATGCCAATTTATATGAATGATCCGATGAAGAAACTGTTTAGTCCGGAGTTTATTAAATGCCTGAAAGGGAAAGCCTGTTTCCACATCAAAAAGAATGACCCTGCGATCATGGCAGAGATTAAGAAAGCAATACAAATCGGGTATGCAGCGTATGAAAAGAGAGGATGGTTGTAGAAGGAAGAACATTGACCAAGTAACAGATGAAAAAGGAATGGAGAATGACGAAGTAACCGGAACGTCACTGCGAGGAACGAAGCAGCCTGTGCTATGCATTTCTGGTTGAAATTTGAGAATAAGATTGCTTTGTTCGTCTCAAAGACGAACTGAATCATTCATCTGTTCAATATTCAAAAGGGCAGCTAACTAAAATTTTGTTATCACGTCCTCACCCTATACATTTGCAGTCTTTCGGGTGTTAGCTAAGTTGGCTAGAGCTTCCCCTGTTACCGGGAAGGTCTCTGTAGGGAAAATGGTTTTGATATTATGGGGGGTTAGCTCAGTTGGCTAGAGCGCTTGCATGGCATGCAAGAGGTCGTCGGTTCGACCCCGATACTCTCCAC
>JBBRHM010000168.1:0-6992 GCA_038222655.1 Chitinophagales bacterium
ATAGTAATAAAAGATACCGGGTAGATCATTTGCTGGAAGCCAAAGCTGAGGGGCTAAGAGAAAAAGGAGAGGAAGGAGGGAAAGAGGCCGATGCATTATTACTGGCGATGGACACATTACTGGCAGCTGATGATTTTGATAAACTTAAGCAACTGATTATTGATAATAAAATTGTCTGTAGTGTTAGCGGAACGGCTAACTGGACGGATATCCGCCAGTTTAACCTTATGTTTTCTACACAGCTTGGCTCTGTTGCAGACGAATCAGATACCATTTATTTACGGCCCGAAACAGCCCAGGGTATTTTTGTAAATTTTTTAAATGTGCAGAAAACGGCACGCATGAAAATACCTTTTGGTATTGCCCAAACCGGTAAAGCTTTCCGTAATGAAATTGTGGCGCGGCAATTTATTTTTCGTATGCGAGAATTTGAGCAGATGGAGATGCAGTTCTTTGTGCGCCCCGGTACAGAAGGAGAATGGTACCAATACTGGAAAGAAGCGCGGTTGCAATGGCATCTCAGCCTGGGCATTGATGCTGCTAAATACCGTTACCACGATCACGTAAAACTGGCACATTATGCCAAAGAAGCCTGTGATATAGAATATGAATTTCCTTTTGGTTTTAAAGAGGTAGAGGGTATTCATTCCAGAAGTGATTTTGATCTAGCGCAACACCAGCTGTTCAGTAAAAAGAAATTACAGTATTTTGATACGGAGATTAACCAGAACTATGTACCCTACGTTGTGGAAACATCCATCGGGTTAGACCGAATGTTCCTGCTCATCATGGCGAATGCGTATGAAGAAGAAATACTGACCAAAGAAGACGGCAGCAGCGACACACGTGTAGTGCTGCATATTCCCGCTAAAATTGCACCGGTAAAACTTGCCATACTTCCCCTCACAAAAAAAGATGGCTTACCCGAAATTGCACGCGAACTGATGAATGAATGCAAATCGTATTTCAAATGTTTTTATGAAGAGAAGGATGCGATAGGCAAACGGTACAGGCGGCAGGATGCCATTGGCACACCGTTTTGTGTAACCATTGATCACCAGACAAAAGAAGACCGGACAGTAACTATCCGTTACCGCGATACGATGGTACAGGAAAGAATCCTGATGAGTAAAATAAGAGAACTTGTGACAGAACAAACCCGGTAAAGAAAAAGGTTACCCGTACAGTTCAAGATGAATCGCTTTTTTATCGTACCCCATAGCCAGTATGCGGAACTTGGCTTCATCAACCATATTTTTCCATCCGCATAAATAAAATTTCGCGGGCTTTTTTCCGTGGTCGGTGAGTGATTCATATACGGGATGTACGTATCCTTTGTGCGAACCGGCCGGTATTTCCACTTCTCTTGAATAACAGGGATGAAAGAAAAATCCCGGCTCGGTTTTTTCGAGTTCTTTTAATTCATCAATATATAATCCATCCGAAAATGTGCGGCAACCGAAAATAAGGTGTAGGGATGCATGCGGTATTTGATGGTGATGCAGAAAATGCGCCATTGAACGGAACGGTGCGATGCCGGTGCCTGTACAGATCAGATAAATATCTTCAGTAAGTTGTTCCGGCAGCGTGAATTTTCCCTGCGGACCGCGTAGTAATAACTCGCTGCCAATACTCACCTCATTAAACAGGTAATGGGTACCTGCGCCTCCATCCAGTAATACAATCACAAGTTCAAAAATATTGGTGCCATCAGGTGCAGAAGCAATCGAATAACTTCTCCAGCGTTTATTTTTTTGTTCGTGTATGGGAAGATCAAGGGTTACAAACTGGCCGGGTTTAAAATCAAATGAGTTTAGTTCCGGAACGGCTATCCAGAAACGACGCGTTAATGACGTAGCATCTTCTATTTTAATAACCTTACCTGTGCGCCATGGTTCCAGCATACAATTTTATTTTAGCAATAAAGATAATTGAGTTCCGTAAAAAGCATGGGTTATTGACCTCTTTCTGATTCTAAAGTAATAAAATGCTTTACGGTTTGGGTATATAAGCACCTTTTTCTATCCCTTAGTTTTACCACCAGTTCATTTTCTAAAAGAAGAGATGAAATATTTTTTTTGACCGTTTTTAGGTTATTTTCTTTTCCGGTGATCCTGATTTGCCAAACAGTCTCCTCTGTATATTTAATGAGAGTATCTTTCCGGAATGCAGTATTTACGACAACAGGTTTGCAGGCTACTGTCTGCATCGTTGCCTGGTAACTTTGTTTTTTGATCCAAACACTTTCTATTTTCAAAGAAGGAATTTTTTTGGTAATCAGGTAAATAAAATATTCCGGTTCAGTCGTCTTGCTTTTTACATCAACTTCTTTACCCCCTATTTCAAGCACAGGGTTAGGCGGCATGCCACTAATATAGTAGCGTTGAAAAGCTTTCAACTGTAAGGAAGATTTTTGCGCAACCAATACAGTCGAAGTAAAAAAAAGCATCAATGCAATTACTGTTTTTTTCATAATAAGTAATGAATTAAAGTTTGATTACTTTCTGTACGGTAAGGTATTTTTGGTTATCACTGGTTATTTGAATTACATAAGTACCAGCAGGCAAATTAGTGAGTGGTATGTTTCCATCGCTATACCCCACCTGTTTACGATAAACAGTTTGTCCTGATAAATTAAATGCCTGTATGGTCATTGACTTAATGCCAATTACAGAACCCCGGCTATATTGATAAACACCGCCAGTATTGATGGTTGGGAATATTTTTACAAAATTCTTATCATTAATATTGGAAGCAATGGCAGTGGCCAGGTTAGGCGTAAAATTGGGTGAGCCGATTGCCGCGAAATACATACCATTTCCATGGGTGCCTATTAACAGTGTATTGTCTTCCGGACGGTAATCGAGGGAAGTAACCAATGCATAATTAAGAACCCCTGCCCCCTCGCGCGACCAGGTAATAGTACCACCTGCTGCTAAGGTTTGTTTGATACTTTCCGTTGCATACAGCCCAACAGAGGTACCTACATAATATTCTGTAACAGGATTATTACTGGCATCTTTTTTCACTACAATGGCACAGGAGCGTATAGAGGGTAATGTCAGGTTTCCTTCCGCATTGGACCAGGTTGGTGTAGTACTTTTTGCATTGGTTGTAAACCAGATAGAAACTGCATTGTAATTGGAAACCACAGCCATCACTTCATTATCATCATTGGGATTTATGGCAATATCCTGCACATTACCCGTCAAACCGGGCGGCGTAATATCTTTCGGAAAGGTTTGTGCCGTTGCATTTACATAATTATCAATTCTGAAAATCTTGCCGTTAGTGGTTCCGAAATACATGGCATGTGTAGTTGTATACGGACCCCAGCTAAATTCCATCGCACGAATGGATACTGCTGTGTTATTATCTACGTTAACCACACCTTCTACACCTGATAACCGTAACCAGTTTGTACTGTCAACTAGACTGGCTGAATTTGTCTTAAAAAGTTTATTGTAATTAACATAGAACAACACTTCTGAATTGGCATTACTGAGTTTGAAATTCGTAACAAATTCGCCATACCCTCCGCTGCCGTTACTGGTAAGCTCTGTAATTTTAGGGCGAATGGAGGCACCGGGGAAATTGACATTATCTAAAAGTTCATCTCTTACAATTATGCCAAATTGCGCGCCAAAATAGGTTAGTTGTTTTCCCGCATTGATTTTAGCTATATCCACTGATACCCCATCACCACCAAATAAATTAATGTAATCATCAATGCCTGGACGTGTGCCTGGCCGGGCCCCGAAATTTAATGAAGCATCGCGGTACCATGTTCCATTATCCTGTGCCCCACCCAAAAAATTATTTTTACCCGTTTCCGGATCGATGGCTACCGAGTAGTATTGCAGGGTTTGATAATTTTTTATAAAGGTCCAGCTTACCGAGGCGGCAGTAATATCTTCGGTTACCTGAATGCCCCCGTCATCGCAACTAAAAGCTCTCTTTGGATTGGTCGGATCAAAAGTCAGAAAATGCATATCCGGATGGCTGTTGGGATATATACGGGCCGTGAAATCAGTGGCATAGCCACCAATCCAGGTGGTACCCGTAGTATTTGAAAAACCACTGGCAGAACGGTATAAATTAGTACCCCCTACAAATACCGTATTGGCATCATCAGGTTTTACAGATAAAAGCATATCATAACCCTCCTGAACGGCAAACGGATCGCTTCCTTCTGCATTACCGCCAGGTATATCAGGCATATTAGCAGAAAGATTGGTCCAGTTAGGTGTACCTCCGGTTACATCCAGTTTAAAAAGATCTGCCTCGGGTAAAAATGTGGGACTAGCCTGACTGTTCCCATTTTCATACAGCACGTACAGTAAATTATCATTAGAGGGTACCACTTTCATTAAAATTCTGCCCCAGTTGGTATTTGCGCCGGTATTGTCATTTACTTTCCACCCGGCAGGTGTACCGGCCACATTTCCGCCCAGTAAGGTCCAGCTACCCGCATTACCTGTTGAAGATTGCCATACGCCTCTGTCCGTTGTATTTTTTAAATGAAAGGCACAATATATTTTAGATCCTGTGTTGTTTATAACAATATCTGTATTGCCCGTTATGGTATTACCAGCTAAACTGCCTTTAACAATTGACCAGTTAGCTCCGCCATTCTGTGAGCGTTGGATGGTGTTCTGACAAGCGGCATACACATCACCATTGGCGGGGTTTACCGCTATACGGTGAACCAAGTCAAATGCATTGTCAAATGCTGTTAAGGAACCCCCTTGCGTACTGGACAAAGCAGTCCAGCTAATGCCGTTGTTGGTGGATTTATAAATACCATTACCTAAAAAAAATCCACCGTTTGCGCTGGCCGTATTTCCTAAAGCTTCGCCTGTTCCCACATACCAGGTATCTTCAAAACCGGCACGGGGATCCTGGGCAATAGCGGTAATGCTATGAATTTGCTGATCAGGTGTTACAAGTGTCCATGTATTTCCTCCGTCTGAAGAGCGCATAATTCCCCCACTAACACAGCCGGCTATCATTACACGGTTGGAGCTTCCATTGTAACGTTTGTCAAAAGTCATCATTCTTGTTCTCGCGCCAACATTATTTGGCCCCGCCGGTTGATAGGTATTGCTGGTAGGTGAATTAATTCCGTTGGTGGCCCGTACAATACCATTGGTGCCAATAGATTGAGGATAAGCACCCGACACAGGAAGGGTTTTAGCAAAATCCATTTCCTGCTGACGGATATTTTCAGGAATTTTTCCGGTTTTAGGATCTTTTAAAAGATCGTATTCATATTGAAGCCGGGCAGCAGTCATCTCCGCCATTTTTTCCGGGTCCTCTTTTTCTTCTGCTATTGTAGACGAATAGCTTTTTTCTTTTACAAAAGTTACGCCGTTTCTTTTCCCAATAATCCCTACCGTAATACAGGTAATCACTATAATGGAAATAATTAAACCCTTTTTCATTTTCCAGATTGTTTTCTTAGCTATTGAATGGTGTATTGTAAGAAAGGCAACCTGAAAAGGTTGCCTTTCTTAAAGGTATTCAGTAAAACTTATTTCTGAACCAATATTTTTTGCAAATAGGTCTTTTTATTGTGCTGGATCTTTACAATATAGAATTCAGAACTGATTGTATTAACCCGTATCTGTTTGGAGAACTTACCGGTAAAATCGCGGTACAAACTGCTGTAAACTTTTTGTCCCGACCCACTCAGTATTTCAATCGACAAATCATTTTTTGTACTTACCTCGAAGGATAGGTTAAATACCCCATTATTCGGGTTAGGAGAAACACTGAGTTTAATTTCTCTTGCCGCCACATCAGGGGCAATGGCAGTTACCAAGAAGGAAATATTGTTAGAAGTTTTCTGGCAGCCGAATCCATCAGTAACAATCACTTTGTAGGTGCCAGATTTGGCGGGTTTGAAATGATTGGTATTGGCATTAGTGATGGCCGTATCATTTAGGTACCACTGGTTTCCGCTGCTAATAGTACTAACCAGTGAGTCTGCTACCTGGGAGATCACCGGTGTGGGAGCAGTTGCGGCCACTACCGGTACCCGATCACTAACACAGGCGCCGGTATTGATGCGCATATCGTAAAAGAAGTAATAGAATGCCGATTCTATGGCACCACCGTTATGCGCACTATTACCTGTGAAGGAAAATATATTAGGGATACTTATAGGGTAAGTACCTGTACCTGTAATACCGTTATTCCTAAAGATAGTAGCGCCACTTGTTTGGTCTGAATTAACGCCATCTTTTGTGAGGCATACCAGGTTAATAATATGATCGCCTGTAGGAATTACCGGCAGATTCAGGTAAAATACGGCGCCCGTATCTGCGGCCGGGTTTCCAGAAAAGGCTCCCGGTGCAGGACTCGGCCTGGTAGGATACACATCTAGTGTAACGGTTGATAAAATAGAATATGAGTAATTGCCGAGAGTATCTTCGTTGCTGATATTTCCTACGGTAATTCTAACCTTGCCGGCATTGCCTATATACAACCGCGCTGTCTCAATTACCAGCGGAACTGAATTATTAAATTTCATATAATTACCGGTAAAGGCATTATATCCTCCCAGCGGGAAAACAGTTTTATTGACGGGCCCGATACTGGTTTTGGCTTCTTTGGCTACATAATAGGTTTTATCAGCAGGTATCGTGTTTGTAGTAACGGTTGCCCCTGTTGCAAAAGGCAGCGTAGTGGTGGGGTTTGAATACCAGAAATAATTAGAAGCGTCAGGACTGCTCACTTTTAAAGTTGCATTGGTAGTGCAGATACCTCCTGCACCTGCAGGGTTAGCCGGTTTGTTTGCAGTAATTACTGTAGACACAACCTGGTTATTGGAAATGTATTGATCAGCTGCGAGAATTACAGTGGCTGTAATCGTATAGCTGGTGCCGGGAGCTGTTACAACAGGTGTCTGAAACGTATAATTAATCGTGGAAAAAGCAGCAATGGTTCCAGGGTACACCGCTGAAAGGTTTGCAAGAGTTGTAGATCCT
>JBBRHM010000169.1:0-6978 GCA_038222655.1 Chitinophagales bacterium
AGTTATAATTTTATCCGAAGTTAAAGGAATGCTGCGGTATAGCTTCTTGTTACCGGTAACAAGAAGCGGGTCATAACTTACGCTCAAAATTTTATTCACTCTTCTTATTTTTATCCATGCTAAAAAAAGAAAGACAGGCATTTATAATTCAGCAGATCAATATTCACAATAAAGTTTTATCATCAGATCTAAGTGTGCAGTTAGAAGTGTCTGAAGATACGGTAAGGCGTGATCTGCAGGAGCTTTCAGAAGATGGAAAGCTTATTAAGGTTCATGGCGGGGCATTGTCCAAGTCTTTCCATTTTACCTTGGAAAGCAATATTATTTATTCACTCCCTCAAAAAAAACGCATTGCTTATAAAGCTATACAGCTTATTAAAGATGGAATGATGGTAGTACTATCCGGGGGAACAACTATACGGGAACTTGTAAAAGCATTACCGCCTGATCTGAATGCTACTTTTATAACCGTAAGCATACCCATTGCCCTGGAATTACTGGAACATCCTACGAGTGAAGTAATTTTTTTCGGCAATAAATTATTGAAGAATGCCCAGATGTCAGTGGGAGCAGAGGTGGTACAGCGATTGGGGCAAATAAAGGCTGATCTGTGTTTCCTGGGAACTAACAGCATTGATGCTACCTATGGTATTAGCGACCTCGAATGGGAGATTATTGAAGTAAAACGAGCCCTCATCAAATGTGCCCATAAAACAGTTTCCCTGGCCATTTCAGAAAAACTCAATACCATACAAAGGTTGCAGGTTTGCCGGCCTGAAGAAATTGATATGCTGATTACTGAACTGGAACCTGATAACCCCCTCCTTGTACCATACTGTGAAAAGGGCCTGGTGGTACTGTAACCAAACCTCTTTGATCTACTCTTTGCGGCTTTTTGCAGGTTTTAAAGCCACTCTTACCTATTATATGAATCGGAACAGACGGCAATTTTATATATTCGTTTATATTCCGTGCATACTTTAGCATTGTTTATTTAAAGTTATGAGAAATTGCGTTTTTATGGATCTTTGCAGTTTTTTATAAAAAAATGCCATATCATGCAATGTTTTGCATGGTTAACATGTCCTATAAAAACAGAAAAGCAATTTTCCACTATCAGAACACTTATATACTACCAAAATTAAAACTCTATGAGAAAAATCGTTTCCATGATGAAAGTGGTATTCCTACTGCTTCTCATTTTCTCTCTGCCCTCTAAAGGGCAAAGTCAAACGGTATCCGGAACTATCCTGGATGCCGATAAGAAAGCAGCTTTGGCTGGTGCAACTGTAACGGTTGTGGGTACCAAAACTGTTACGCAAACCAACGACCAGGGTAATTTTACGATCAAAGCCTCCACGGGTCAGACTTTACAAATCACTTCCATTGGATTTGAAAGCAAAAAAGTGGTGGTAAGTTCGGCAAGACTCAATATTACGCTGAAAGCAGAATCTACCGAACTGGAAGAGGTGGTGGTAGCCATGGATATTAAAAGAAAGCCACGTGAGCTCGGCTATTCTGTTCAGAAAGTAACCGGTAAAGAAATTGCCGAGAGCCAGCGTGAGAATTTCGTAAACAGTTTACAAGGCAGGGTTGCAGGCGTAACGATTGCCCCTACGGGTGGCCAGGCAGGCGCTTCCTCTACCATAGTATTAAGAGGATTTAATTCAATGGCATTAAGTAACCAGCCATTATTCGTGATAGATGGGATCATTGTTGATAACCAAACAGTAAACGAAACTAGCAATGGTGGCTCACAATTGGGACTGGCTTCTGATAAGCCCAACAGAACCAACGACTATACAAATCGAATTGCAGATATAAACCCGAATGATATAGAATCGGTAACCGTATTAAAAGGACCGGAAGCAACGGCTTTATATGGTAGCCAGGCCAGTTCAGGGGCCATTGTAATTACCTCTAAAAAAGCAAAAGCAACCGGAAAAATTTCGGTTGCCTATGATAATAGTTTTCGTTGGCAGGTATTAAACCGTTTCCCAAGCTATTCAACTAAATATAGCCAGGGAAATAATGGAGTAAGCGATAATACATTGTTTACCTATTTCGGACCTGCTTATGGATCCGATGTTAATAAATTCGACAATGTGCATAATTTTTTTCAGACAGGATTTGCACAAACACATAACATCAGTATGGAGTATGGAACAAAAAATGTTTCCTGGCGTTTGTCAGGGTCTGCTTTTGATCAAAAAGGAGTAGTGCCTAATAATAATTTTACCAAATACAATTTCCGTTTATCCAATACCACTAAAATTGGAAAGTATATTGATGTTTCACCTTCCCTTTCTTATATCAGAAGTACAAACGACAAACCTTTACGTGGTGCGGGTTCTTACCTGTTGAATTTGCTGGTTTGGCCAATTGATAATGATGTAAGGAATTATGTTGATGAAAATGCTAATAAAATAAAATTGGGTAACAACGAATATGATAACCCGGTTTTCAATTCTGTTTTTAATCGCAGCAGTGATGTAACCGATCGCGTAATTGCAACCATGGGTATTAATATAAACCCTACTCCCTGGTTGACTATTGCAGGCAGATTTGGATATGACACCTATAAATCAAAAGGATTTTCATTAATTGATTCTGCTTCCTCCCTGAATCTTTCCACCAGAGGACAGCAGGACAATTATTATCGTAATTATTATGGCTACAACCACACCATTACGGCAACAGCCAGGAAAACAATTGGTAATTTTTCCGGAAGGTTACTGATAGGCAATATGTGGCAGGATTATAAGACTGAGATGTATGCCGTTTCAGGCACCCAGTTAAAAGGCAATTATACTGCTGGTATGGATAGTAACAATACCGCGTTTGCCGGCAGAACCCGTTTAAGTAATTCACAACGTACAGGTGGCTATAATTATAGTTTAAGCAGGCAGGCAGCTTATTTTGGGGAAGTTTCTTTGAATTATAAAAACCTGGCTTTTATTTCTTATTCGCACCGATTTGAAAACTCCTCTATTTTTCCGGCAGATTTCAGAAATTATAATTATCCGGCAGGAAGTATGAGTTTGATCATGTCTGATATCTTTCCTTTCATCAAAAAAGGAAATGTACTGAACTACTTTAAGCTCAGGGGCTCATTGGCGCAAACAGCAAGATCCAGTTCACCATATGCTAATCAATCTGTATTCAACTTTGTACAGTCAAGCGGTGGTGGCTATGCTTATGCTTTTAATAACAACAATTTCTTCCTGGAACCCGAGAAACAAAAAACATATGAGCTCGGGGCAGAATTTAAATTATTCCATAACAGGATCAGCCTCGATTTCACCTACTATAATACGTTGAACGAAAAACAGATTGCAGAAAACTTCCGTGCAAGTTATGCTACAGGATATGTATTGAACACTTTGAATGTGGGATCAACCAGGAATAAAGGCATTGAAATCAGTTTAGATGCCACAGCTATACAGAATAAAAATTTCTCCTGGAATGTAAGACTCAATTTCAACAGGATGCGTAACGAAGTACTAACCTTACCTGATAACGTACCTGAATTTTATATTTCTGATACCTGGTTATTTGGCAATGCTAGAGGAGGATTGGTTAGAGGTGGTCCAAGCACCAGTATTACTGCATTTGGATATGCCAGAAATGATAATGGTAATATATTAATTGACCCGGCAAATGGTTTACCTGTTATTGATGCCAAATTTAAAGTGAGGGGCGACCGTAATCCAAATTATACATTAGGTATTAATAATAATTTCCGGTACAAAAACTGGAGCCTAAGCATGCTTTGGGACCTGAAAGTTGGCGGTGATATTTTCAATGGTACGGATATGTACTTAACATCAAGAGGTAAGAGTACCAGAAATGATGATAGAAAAACGCCGCGGGTAATTCAGGGTGTATTAAATGATGGCTTTCAGAATTCAAACACACCTACAAAGAATACCATTGTCGTAACACCTTATGATCTCCAGGCCTATTATACAACAAGAATGCCCGAAGAGGAGTTTATTCAAAAAAATGTGAACTGGATGAGGTTAAGGGATCTTACACTTAACTATACATTACCTGCAAAGGCGATAAGAAAGTTAGCGTTCTTAAAATCTCTGGGCTTTTTCGTAACCGGTAATGACCTGATTCTATTTACAAATTATTTGGGAGCAGATCCGGCAGTGAGCGGTAATACAGCTGGTACCAGAGGCGTTGGTGGTTTTGGTTTTGATTTTGGCAATATTGCCACACCGATCAGCGTGAATGTTGGTCTGAGGGCAAATTTTTAATCAATCCAATAACCAAACAGTTAATCTATAAAGTATACATTATGAAACACACATACTATAAAATATTCTTTCTTACACTGGCCATCACCGCAGTGGTGTCATGTAGCAAGAAAATCGATCAGGCCTATCAAAATCCAAATGCAGATGTGCGAGTGCCGGTTGAACAATTGCTACCCGGTATTGAGGCCAGTATGGTAGGCAATACTGCCTTTCATGGCACCGCTAATGATATGCGCTTTATCGGGCGCTATATTCAAAACTGGCAATCAAGTTCTTCAGGTGATATTTATGACCAGATGGGTGGTGTTCAAACGGATAATGCAACATCTACCTGGCGCACACATTATTATGATCTGGGTCAGAACCTGAACAACATGATTAAATGGGCGGGTGAAGAAACAAAATGGGATTATGTAGGTGTTGGGCAGGCCATTTTTGCCTGGAGCTGGTTAACCATAGGCGATTACTACGGAGAAATAATTCTGAAAGAAGCTTTCAACACCAGTCAACTTACTTTTAAATACGATACCCAGGAGGATGTATATGCGTATGTAAGACAGCTATGTTTTACTTCTTTAGATAACCTGAATAAAACCGGAGAAGCGGTGAGCCAGGCTAATCTCGGACTGGGTGATGCGTATTTCTACAATGGTAATACCGCCAAATGGAAAAAATTTGTATACGGGGTCTTGGCTAGGTCCTATAATCATTTAAGTAATAAAGCAAGTTACAAGCCTGATTCAGTTATTTATTATGCCAATTTATCCATCGCAAGCAATGCTGACAATGCAACTTTGAAATACATAAACACGGGTAATAACAGAAGTGCAAATTATAATGGTCCCTACAGTAATAATGGTATTGGATCCTTACGTCAAAGCGACTATTCGGTAAAATTATTAACGGGGGCCAATTCTGCTCTGCCCGGTGTAGCTGACCCGAGAAGATGGTATTTCTTTAAAACAAATCCGAACGGAACTTTTGTGGGTGTGGTGCCTAATAAAGGCGTAACTGGTATTTCGAATGTAAGTGACCGTCCTGACAATTTTTATGGTGGTACCAATACCACAACCGCTGCCCCTGCAGGCGGTAATGATATTGGATGTACCTATATTTTCAGAAATTATGCGGAGTCTCCCGTAATGACTGCCAGTGAAATTCAGTTTATGAAAGCTGAAGCAGCCTTGCGAAAAGGGGATAATGCTATGGCTTTAGCTGCGTACAAATTAGGGATCAGTTTGAACTTTGATATGTTAAGCAGTCTCTATAGCACCAATATCGCGGCAGCAAATATGATTACTGACGTTAATAAAAATGCTTATCTGGCTAACCCTTTAGTAGTGCCTGCCGACCTTACTCTCACAAAAATTATGTTGCAGAAATATATTTCATTGTGGGGTCACGGCATTTTAGAAACATGGGTTGATATGCGTAGGTTTCATTATACGGATCTCGATCCTGCAACCGGCAAACAGGTGTATGCAGATTTTGCCATTCCAAGTGGGATTAACCTCTATGTAGATAATGGCAGCAAACCGGTTTACAGGGTAAGGCCAAGGTTTAATTCTGAATATGTTTGGAATTTAAATGAACTGATACGTATCGGTGCGGATAAACCGGATTTTCACACAAAAGAAAGCTGGTTCTCTCAAAAGTAATCACCTACAAAATTTAAAAGATGAAAAAAATTCTATCATATAGCAGTTTAGCCGCAGTTGCAATGATTATGTTTGTTGCATGCCAAAAAGAGGCCCAGATACAAGCTCCTTTTACCACTACAGAGGATAATGCTTTTGTAAGGGTGATACATGCCTCACCTTCTTTCCGGCAGGTTTTTAATGCGCCTGACTCATTTAATATATTTGTTAATGATGCCAAAGTAAACGGCCCTCTGATTACCTATGCCGGTCTTTTTCCTGCAACGGGTACCAATTTTGGCTATATAGCGGTACCCACAGGTTTACAGAATATTAAATTAAGTGTGGCAGGAATAGTGAATCCGGATTCTATACCACTCACCTTGTTTAGTAAAGTATTTACAAAAGGGCAGTATTACTCATTTATTGTAACCGATAATTTCAAGTCGGCCAATGACTCTGCTAAAATAATCTTGCAGGATAATTATACAAAACCCAACAATGGTAATTATAGCATTCGTTTTGTGCATGCAGTGTTAAATGATACTGCGGGGCTTAATATTGATGTATTTTCTGCCCGAAGGAATGCCAATATTTTCAATGCAATTAAGCCGGGACAAGTTGTTAATTTCCAAACCTTTCCTTACAATTCACAAGTTAGTGATACATTTTATGTAAGAAGAGCAGGCACTTTGCAAAACCTTGCTGCTACTATAGCATCTCCTGGTAATCAACGTGTATATACCTATGTTTACAGGGGTAATGGAGATCTGATTACCGGCACAAAAGCAAGGGTATTGATTCCTTACCTGCATCTGTAATCATTAACTTATTTTTTGTCCATAAAAAAAGGCTGCTAAGAGTGCAGCCTTTTTTATAAGTATTATTACTTCCCAGAAAGAAATATAATGAGGCAACAGATTAGTGCAACTAGTAAGGCAATGTATATCTTATACCTGTTCCAGTAGTGTAGCCATTTTACATGTGTAATAAAGTCAGTAATTTCTTTTTGTGCTGTAAAATCTATGCTGGCAAGTTGTTTCAGCAGTATTGATGTATTGATAATTGTTTGGAGC
>JBBRHM010000170.1:0-6928 GCA_038222655.1 Chitinophagales bacterium
AATAGGTATAACAGACAATAATTTCATATCCCAGATACGTAAAAAACTATACCAATGTTTGGATGTATCCTTACATCCCATAAAACATTACATTTGTGCTCGTTTTTTAACATAACTAAAAGGAATATTCAATGGCCCAAAAAATTAAGGTTGCAAACCCGGTGGTAGAATTGGATGGTGATGAAATGACCAGGATCATCTGGAAGTTTATCAAAGACAAGCTTATCCTGCCTTATATGGATGTGGACATCAAATATTTTGACCTGGGAATGGAATACCGCGACCAGACCAATGACCAGGTTACTGTGGATGCCGCCAATGCCATTAAACAGTATGGTGTGGGTATCAAATGTGCCACCATTACACCCGATGAAGAGCGTGTAGTAGAATTTAAGCTCAAACAAATGTGGAAGAGCCCTAATGGCACTATCCGCAATATATTAGACGGTACGGTATTTCGCGAACCTATCGTTTGTTCCAATGTGCCAAGGTTAGTGCCTAACTGGACAGCGCCTATCTGTATCGGCCGCCACGCTTTTGGCGACCAGTACCGCGCAACAGATTTTGTTACCAAAGGAAAAGGAAAACTAACCATTAAGTTTGAAGGCGAGGATGGCACTGTGCAGGAATTTGAAGTATATAATTTTAAGGGTGATGGTGTGGCATTGGCTATGTACAATACGGATGAGAGTATCAAAGGTTTTGCAAGAAGCTGTTTCAATACAGCCCTGGCAAAAAAATGGCCCCTGTATTTATCTACCAAGAATACGATCCTCAAAAAATACGACGGACGTTTCAAAGATATTTTTGAAGAAATTTATCAGAACGAATTCAAAGCAAAATATGCTGAAGCAGGCATTACCTATGAGCACCGTTTGATTGATGATATGGTAGCGAGCGCCTTAAAATGGAATGGCAATTTTGTATGGGCCTGTAAGAACTACGATGGTGATGTACAAAGCGATACAGTAGCACAGGGCTTTGGTTCATTAGGATTAATGACTTCTACACTGATTACCCCTGATGGCACTGTAATGGAAGCAGAAGCTGCCCACGGTACAGTAACGCGACATTTCCGTGAACACCAGAAAGGAAAGCCAACATCTACCAATCCTATTGCTTCGATCTTTGCGTGGACAAGAGGATTGGAATTTCGTGGTAAATTAGATGGCAACCAGGCGCTGATTAATTTCTGTCATGCACTCGAAGAGGTATGCGTGGAAACTGTTGAGAGTGGTAAAATGACAAAAGACCTGGCAGTTTGTATCCATGGAAATAAAGTAAACCATGGGGAGCATTATTTATACACAGAAGAATTTCTGGATGCATTGGATCAGAATCTGAAAACTAAGTTGGGCAGATAATTTATGAATCAACTTTTTAAAGAATGAATAGATAGTTATAAAAAAACTCCCAGTGTTTGGGAGTTTTTTTATAATCAAAAAAATCATTTCATCACATCTTCAATAACCTTGCCCACACTGCCACTCGGCATCTGTATATGTAGTAAGGCTGCAACGGTAGGAGCAATATCCGTCATATAAACCTCCCTGTTGGTCTTTCCTTTTTTTATACCCCATCCATACCATAATAAAGGTATATGGGAATCGTAAGGATACCAGAGACCATGGGTGGTGCCAATGTTACCACCATCAATATAACCCGGTTTTAAAATGAACTGAATATCTCCACTGCGGCTGGGATAGTAACCATTGGCCAGCATTTCACGCAGTGTTTTGGTAATGGGGGTAGTCATAATATCTGCAGTAGTAAATGCATTGGCAACAGCGTCATTCTTTCTCAGGTACTGGATGATCCATTTGGTCATCAATTCTTCATTTGCTTTTTCCGCATCAATTTTTGGATGGTTCAGCGATACCTGGTAATTATACATACTTACAATCGCATTGTCTACACCGAATTTATCTTTCAATTTAGTATTCATGTCTTTCATGATCCCCGCCCCATCCAGCACACCGGCCGGTAATTTGTTCTCTTTCATAAATCCCGGAATATGGGCAACAGCATGATCCGCTGTTAGAAAAGCTGTGTATTGATTTTTACCGATAGTGGCATCAAGAAAAGTAAAAAATCTGCCCAACTCATCATCTAAACGTACATAATCATCCACCATTTCCCAGGAGTTTGGACCGAATGAATGCCCGATATAATCAGGCGAAGAAAAACTGACAGCAAGAAAATCAGTCGCATTTCCTTTTCCCATGTCCTCCGCCAATAATGCTGCTTTGGCCATTTCAACTGTCAATGTATTTCCATATGGAGTAGAAGCGATTATGCCATAGTTTTTCCCCACAAATTTTGAAAGATCATAAGGGAACCCCGGGGCTTCCTGGCCAAAAGGTTTGGTTTCATACTCTTTAACATCATCGGTGGCATACTGGCCATATACTTCTTTAGGTAACAGGGTATTCCAGCCGGTTTTGTATAATGAATCCGGTATTTTTCTGTTATTGAACTGGTTTACCCAGGCAGGTAAACTGTTCATATAATACGTACTGGTAATAAAATTTCCTGATTTTGCTTCGTACCAATAGGCAGCATTGGCAGAATGACCGGCAGGCAATATGGAACCCCTGTCTTTAAGCGCAATGCCGATTACTTTTGCTTTGAAATTTGTTGCCAGCCGCAGTTCATCACAAACTGAAGTGGTGAGCATATTGCGCGGACTCATTTGTCCGTCCTCTGCTGTTTGTCCGCCCACACCTTTTACCGTTTTATCCTCGCTGCAGTAAACAGATTTCATTAACTGGTTATCCCACCAGGCATTACCGGTAATGCCATGTATGGAAGGAACGCTGCCGGTATAAACACAGGTATGTCCGCATGCGGTTACGGTGGGTGTATAGGGAATCAAAGCATTGTCGCATGAAAAACCTTCACCCATCATGCGTTTAAAGCCACCATTGGCTTTAAATAAAGAATTGTAACGGTATAGGTAGTCCCAGCGCATCTGGTCTATTACGATTCCCACTACCAATTTGGGACGTTGTATGGCCTCCTCTGTATTTTTAGGATTCTTTTGGGAATATCCTGCGATACCCAGTAATGCTATAAAAAATGGCAAAATCAATCTTCTCATAATGGTAGGCATAGTTTTAAAAGCTAACAGTAAAATGGCAATGTTTTGTGAAGATAAGGGAAGGAAATAATTACGCTTGCCCTTTAAAGAGTAAAAGTTTACTTTTGCCACAAATCTTAACCTAAGTACAATAAGAAAGCATGGCAGATATTTTTGAAAAATTGATTAAAAATTCTGGCCCTTTAGGCCAGCACCGTGAAAGGGCCCATGGTTATTTTTCTTTTCCCAAACTGGAAGGTGACATAGGCAGCCGTATGATATTCCGGGGTAAGGAAATGGTGATTTGGAGCCTTAATAATTACCTTGGGCTTGCCAATCACCCGGAAGTAAGAAAAACGGATGCGGAAGCGGCGGCTAAGTTTGGCCTCGCTTTACCAATGGGTGCGCGTATAATGAGTGGGAACAGTAATTACCATGAACAATTAGAAGCAGAACTGGCAGCATTTGAAGGAAAGGAAGATGCGATACTGTTGAATTTCGGATACCAGGGAATCATGAGCGCTATTGATGCCGTATGCGGACGGCATGATGTGATTGTGTACGATGCAGAAAGCCATGCCTGTATCATTGATGGGTTGCGTCTGCATCCCGGACACCGTTATGTATTTAAGCATAACGACCTGGAAGATTTCGACAAACAAATGGAACGCGCAACCACACTGATAGAAAAGCAAAAGACCGGTGGTATATTGGTGATTACGGAAGGTGTATTTGGCATGGCCGGAGATCAGGGCAAACTCAAAGAAATCATTGAACTGAAAAATAAATACGAGTTCCGTTTATTGGTAGATGATGCACATGGATTTGGTACACTTGGCAAAACAGGTGCAGGCGCAGGAGAGGAGCAGGGTTGCCAGGATGGAATTGATTTGTACTTTTCTACTTTTGCAAAATCAATGGCTTCGATAGGCGCCTTCATGGCGGGCGATAAAGCGATCATTGATTTTATACGCTACAATATACGTTCACAGATATTTGCGAAGAGTTTACCCATGCCCATTGTGCTGGGCAACCTGAAACGGCTGGAGCTATTAAAAACAAAACCAGAACTGAAAGATAAGCTATGGAGCAACGCAATGAAATTGCAGAAGGGTTTGAAAGAAAGGGGCTTTGATATAGGCAATACCAATACCATGGTTACCCCTATATATATGAAAGGTGGTGTGGAAGAAGCTTCGGCCATGATTATGGATCTGCGCGAAAACTATCATATTTTCTGTTCAATCGTGGTATATCCGGTGATACCTAAAGGCCATATTATTTACCGGTTAATTCCAACCGCTTCTCATACCGATGCTGATATTGAAGAAACCCTTAAAGCATTTAGTGAAACAAAAGCCAAGCTGGATGCCGGTGCCTACAAAGCAGAAATGATACCGGATATGGCAGAAGTAAAATAGTTTATGGGTAAAGCAGGTATGAATAAGACCAAAGCTTTATTGTAAAATACCCAAAAAAAGAGTGTGCTTTCAACTGAAAACACACTCTTTTTTATTGTGATAAACCAGTAATTAAAAAATCAGTTATAATTTCTTAATAAGGTCATTCGCCTGTTTCACATAGTCATCATTCTTTGCTGCTGTAGCAATCTGGATCGTTTTTTCTGCACTGGCTCTGGCGGCAACTTTATCGCCCATATCTTTTTGAATTTTTGCCTGCTGCAGAAATAACCAAAATGCTTTAGGGTTGGCCTGTGTGGCTTTGGTAATATTCGTTAAGGCTTTATTTAAATCCTTATCCCACTCGTAATAAAAATTAGCGGCAGAAGCATATGAATCGGCACTTATTGTTTCTGTAGATAAAGATTTTTCAACCTGCGCACGAATACGGTCTTTTACATTTACACTCATGGGAAGGCGCGCCATGGTGTTGCCCCAAATAAACTGCAGATCGCAGCTTTCGGGCTGAACATTTCCAAACTGAATGGTAAAAGTTTCAAAATCAACCAGTGACCTTTCTGCTTTTACTTTTACAGTTACCACATCTTCACTTTCTTTATACCCGTCAGTTCCCCAGTTGGTTAATCCCTTGTTAAGCGTTACATCCCAATATTCCTTACCGGGTTTTGTATAGATTACATAAGCGCCGGTGTCTAATAATTTGCCGCCTATCATCACCCTGTCTGTAAAATGAATTCTTGTGGCAGCATTAGCGCCCGTGCGCCATAACTTACCCAAAGGAGCAAGGTCGCTGTTTTCTTTTAACAGGCTTCTGCCTTTAATATTGGGGCGCGAATACGTTAACTCAATGGTACCCAGACCGAAATTCTGAATAATTTTCTGTGTGGTACTTGGTGCTGGCATTCTTACCTGTGCAAAACTGGTAATGCTGCAGAGGGCAGCAGCCATAAAAAATAATCTTTTCATATATTTTTATTGTTTAGGAGCAGCAAACCTACATTATTTTCCGTGGCCGCAATAATCGGTTTTAGTATGGGGCGTTGATACGTTGCGCCCGCTCAAAAATCTGACATATTGTAATCACCTGTTCCCATACTTAGAGTTAATCAACGTGGCCCACTTGCCACCCAACGCTTCACTTTTCATTATTAATTTTAACTATTTAAACGCTGGATGAAACCGCTGTAAAGTATCGCGTAAAAAATCCCTGTCCAGATGCGTATAGATTTCAGTGGTAGTAATACTCTCATGGCCCAGCATTTCCTGCACGGCACGCAGATCGGCGCCGCCTTCTACCAAATGCGTGGCAAAAGAATGACGGAAAGTATGCGGTGAAATATTTTTGGTGATACCTGCTTTTGCTGCCAGGCTCTTGATAATATAAAAAATCATTACCCTGCTTAGGTATTTACCTTTATTATTAAGAAATAAAAAGTCTTCACATTCTTTTTGAATCGCTTGGTGTACACGGATATTTTCCTTGTATAATTTTATGTATTTCACAGCATCCCGTCCAATAGGTACTAATCTTTCTTTATCGCCCTTACCAATTACACGAATAAAGCCCACATCAAGATAGAGGCAGGATATTTTCAGGTTCACTACTTCCGTAACCCGTAACCCGCAGCTGTACATAGTTTCTACAATAGCTTTATTGCGGCCGCCTTCCCGAGTACTCTGATCTATTTGAGCGATTACCTTTTCTATCTCCTCAAAACTTAATGTATCGGGAAGTTTTCGTCTTGTTTTTGGGGCCTCCAGCAAAGAGGAGGGATCCGTTTTAGTGACCTGTTCAATGAGACAATATTTGTAAAATCCCCTGATACCCGAAATAATCCTTGCCTGCGAAGTGGCGCTCATACCCAGTTCACCCACCCACTTTACAAATTTCTGCAGGTCCTTCAATTCAAGTTCGGCGGGTGTTTTAAGTGTATTATTGATTTGCAGGTAATGGGTAAGTTTCTCAACATCGCGCAGGTAGGCTTCTACGGAGTTATCGCTGAGAGATTTCTCTAAACGCAGCCAGGCTTTGTATCCTTTTTTATACGATTCCCACATAGCGGATTTTGGAATGGCAGGTAGAAAATTTTAAATTGAAGGTAATGCTATCAGAAGGACTTTAGAAGCGTAGATGTAGAAATTTTGGAATTGAAGAGTAGGTATGCGATATTGCAAGGATTAACGCTGCTCTTCTTATTTTCAAATTACCCAAAACAAAATTTCAACATTTCAATGACAGTCAATCTTCGCTCATTTAAACAAAAAGTACGCATTCATCAAAAAACATTTAAACGGTATTTAGGAAAGATAGAAAAGAATCCACCACGCGGACTTGATACTATTGCTGCGAATATTGATGCGGAAGTTTGGAAAGAAATTGATTGTTTAAGCTGTGCAAATTGCTGTAAAAGCATGACTCCTACCTTCC
>JBBRHM010000171.1:0-6850 GCA_038222655.1 Chitinophagales bacterium
ACTGGATTTAGTGTTGAAAGCGATTGAACACCGGCTCGAAGCTGATCATTACCGTGATCCGGGGAAATATTATTTTACCATTTTTGGTGTACCCGGAGATAAAAATATATGGGGATGGCGCCTGGAAGGGCATCATGTTTCGTTTAATTTTTCGGTGACTGATAAAAAATTGGTGGCAGGCACACCGGGATTTCTGGGTGCCAATCCTGCCATTGTAAAAGAAGGTCCTGCAAAAGGAAAACAGGTGCTGAAGGATGAAACAGATATGGGGTACCTGTTATTGCAAACATTAACGGTTGAAGAATTACAAAAAACTTTGATCAACACCATTGCTCCTGGTGACATACTTACTTTGGCCAACAGGAAAGCGATGATAGATACCCCTGCCGGTATTCGTTATTCAGAAATGAACAGCAGGCAGCAGGAAAAGTTGCTGCAACTGATCAGCCTGTATATTCATCGCTTTACAAAATTATTTGCGGATGATATGCTGAAAGAAATTCAGAGGGCGGGGCTTGACAATCTTCGTTTTGCGTGGGCAGGAAATACGGATCCTTCAGTGAGTGGCGTAGCGTCTTATTACCGGGTACAGGGACCAACCATAATTATTGAATATGATAATTCGCAGAATAATGCCAACCATATTCATACGGTTGTAAGGGATTTGAAACATGATTTTGGAGGCGATGTATTATTGGAGCATTACAGGAATAATCATTGATACCAAAAGAAGATATTTTTATCCAAATCAGTTGTTGGTAGTGGGCTGGTTATTTGTGTAAGTCCGTAAAACTACCCAGCTCTTCACTTTTCATAGAAAAGATTATTGCCTATTTACCATTAACTGTTTATTTACCACTCGTCCATCAGCTGTAACGCCGGTAAGTGTTATATAATAGCGTGTAGGCGTGTCAGCGGTATAAAAAACGGTGGAGGCTTTTCCTTTTGCATCAGTTACCAGATCGCCGTTCCAGTAAAGAAGGGTGCGCCTGTCGGGCAATTTTGAATTCCGGTTTTCTTTTAGGGAGTAGTCGGGTTGCTCAAATGCTACAGGTAACTGGTACCCGGGCATAACAAAGCTTTGTATTCCGTTTACTGGTTCATCGCCAATTTCGGTTTGTGTTGTTTTGGTATGGACCAATACTACACCATTAAAGGCCCGGGAGCCATAAAAAGCCGCTTCAGGACCGGTGAGAACTTCGATAAAATCTATATTCCTGAAAGAAAATGTATTTAAATATTTTACTAAAGGACTTCCGGGAATTAAATCACCTGCATCAGGGGTAACTGCTACACCATCCACAATTAATAAAGGTTCATCACTCCCTGCGCCAACACCGGGCCCATGAAACGCATTTCCACCTCTTAAAACCAGCTTACCTTCGCGAATGCTGAAACCTGGTATTCTGAATAAGGCATCTCCAATATTATTATTACCCCCATTCAGCAGCATTTTACCGCTCAGTATTTTTGAAAAGGAACTTACCCGTTTATCCCTGTTAAATTCAGATGGCTTTTTGATGGTAGATCGCACAATCACTTCTTTTAGCCATTCCTTTCCCATCATGATGGTATCCTGTACTGACCGTTTTCTTTGCTCGGTGAAAAATTCTTTTACTTTTTCTACCGTAAATCTTTTTTTCAAAACTTCCGGTGTACCAAAGAGCGGAAATTTTAAAACGGTATCCACCTTTATTTTTACATCTTCCGGTATGCCATTTTTATCTGTAACCTGCAGGTTGAATTTTGTCTGGTCATAATAAGAAATCAGGGGGAAACAAAACGCGCCGCTTTTATCCGTGGTCTCATGTAGGATAAGGGCATTACGATTACCCGAAAAAAGGGTGATCTCTTTGTTTGAGAGTGGTTTGCCGTTTTTATTAAGTACCAATCCTCTTAAATAAAATGAACTGTCTGTTTCAATGTCACTGCTTTGAGGATCGAGTCCGGCGGTTAGTATCTGCCTGAATGAATGTTGCTGTGTAAGCATAAGCAGGTCCATGTCTTCTTCGCTAAAAGGCTGATCCATTGCTGTAAATGCATTGACATCGGAGAGTTCCAGTGATTGCTGTTTCAGATCAATCACAGGTTTTATTTTCTCAGCCAGGATGCTGTCAATTACTTTAATGAACATAGAAGAGATAAAGGAATGATTATCTGCATCTGTTACCTGCATACTCAATTGTACTGGTTGTCTTGCCGCGTATACTGCTTTATCGGCAACCATTTCTACCCGTGGTTTATTGGCACTAATAAATAATTTTCTTTCACTAAGCAGGTGCTGCTGTTCATCAAACAGTAAAAAATTAGCGGGACCATAGGGGAAACGATATTCGGGAATGATTACTTCATAAGAGCCGGAACCGATACCTGCAAAACAAAGACTATCACCGGAAACGCCGATAATATACGTCTGCTTATTTTTTTGATAAATAGAATCTTCCAGTACCACCCGCAGTTTTTTTACATCTTTATTATTAATAACCGAAAGTTGCGCCGCAAAAAGATTTATGGAAGGCAGCGCAAATATTTTTTCCTGTTTATCAGATGTAATAATGTGTGCATTATATTTTCTCCATGACCAGGAGAAAAAAGAAAGTTTACCTAAACCAAGTGCATTGGAACTGAAGGAGGTTACCAGAGAATCATGGTCATCTTTTACAAAGCCGGATGCTGCCTGCGGGGTACCTTTATCATCTGTTATTCTGAAGGCCATGAGGGTTTTGGCACCGCCGATTACGGCACCGCCTTCTGGAAAAAAATCCATACGAAGTTTGCCGGTAGAGCTAGTCTGTTGACCACTTTGGGTATTCAGCTTCTCTGTAGATTTTGTGGGGTTAACAATATAAATAGCCTCTACACCAATATGTTCTTTGTGATGCATAGCAAGGTCTTTGGTATAGGCACGCAGCCAATATAAACCTGTGGGCAATGAATCATTAAGGGATAAATAACCATCTGTTTTGAATTGAGAGGACTGCAACAGTGCTTTAGAGATCACACTGTCTTTATCATTTACTAAGTCAACAAATAGCAGGGTATTTTTATTGGAAAGCCTGCCGGTATATTCATTTACAATAAATGTGCGAAACCATATTTTATCACCTGTAGAATAAAGGTACCTGTCTGTTTTAATATAGGCCCTATCCTCTCTTACTGCGCGAACAGCTCGCACCATTCTTCCTGCAAGCGAATCCAGTTGATTCACCGGCGTTGACTGGCACCAGCCCACCATAACTGTTTGGAGGAGTACCAGTAATAGCAAGTATCGTTTGTGGCAGCGCATGATTTTTTGTTTATACCCATCAAGGTAGAAAATAAAAGATGACTTTTTGCATCTTGCTTTTTGAACACTACGCTCCTTGCGATCCAGGAGAGACCATGTTTCTAATCTTTGCATCGAAGGATCCGCAATGGTGTGCAAGAGAAGAATAGAGCCTGCATTCCCATTATTTACCAGCTGTTACAGAAATACCGGCTTCCTGGGTATGACCGGAATCAGTGCCTACAAATACTTTATAATTTCCCGGCTCGAATGCCCATTTAAGAGACGAGTTATAAAATTTGAGGTCGTTAACAGACAAATTAAAAACAACTTCCCTGCTTTCTCCTTTCTTTAAAAACAATTTCTGAAATCCTTTCAGTTCTTTTACCGGGCGCGCAATGCTGGCAGCCAGGTTTTGAATATACAACTGTACCGTTTCTTCACCATCATAATTCCCCGTGTTGGTAACCGTTGTTTTAACCTGCAGTTGATCATTGGCGCTGATGGTTGTTTTGGTAAGGCTGGTGTTTCCATAGGCAAAAGAAGTATAGCTGAGGCCATATCCAAAAGGATACAAAGGCTCATTGGGAATATCCAGGTAATCTGATTTGAACTTGGTACCATCGCCTATATGAAAAGGCCTTCCTGTATTGAGGTGATTATAGTAAACCGGTATCTGTCCTACACTATAGGGAAACGATGTGGTAAGTTTGCCAGATGGATTATAGTTACCAAACAATACATCGGCAATGGCATTACCGCCTTCTGTTCCGCCAAACCAGGTATCCAGAATAGCAGGAATATTTTTGCTTTCCCAATTAAGTGTGAGCGGGCGGCCATTAAATAAAACCAACACTATTTTTTTTCCTGTTTTAGCGAGGGCCTTTAATAACAACTGCTGGCTTTCAGGAATATCTATGGAGGCACGGCTGGAAGATTCGCCTGTCATATCAGCGGCTTCTCCTACTACGGCCAAAACGACATCTGATTCTTTGGCCAGTTCAACTGCTTCATTGATCATCTCATCCGGGGAACGTTTGTCTGTTTCTATTTCTATACCCAGGGTATTTACTCTTTTTACAAATTCAGCATCATCAGAAATATTGGCGCCTTTGGCATATAGAATGGTGGCTTTGTTACCTACTACATTTTTAATTCCTTCCATAACGGTAACCGCTTTTTGCCAGTCGCCCGAAACACTCCAGGTACCCAGCATATTTCTTCTGCTGTCAGCAAGCGGGCCTATTACCGCAAGGGTACCTGATTTTTTTAAAGGCAATAACTGGTTATCATTTTTGAGCAATACAAATGAATGTGCGGCTATCTCCCGTGCAGCCATTCTGTTTTCGGGTGTTAAAATTTCTGATACCCTTGCAGCACTAATGCCGCGATAGGGATCATCAAATAAACCGAGTTTGTATTTTGCTTCCAAAATCCTTCTGCAGGCTTCTTCAATAGCCTGCTGGGAAACTTTTCCTTCCTGCAAAGATTTTTTTAGTGTTGATAAGAATCCTTCCCCCACCATATCCATATCCAATCCTGCATTCAAAGCCAGTGCAGATACGGTTTGCAGGTTACCCATGCCATGGGCCGACATTTCATTTAAAGAAGTATAATCAGAAACCACAAAACCTTTAAATCCCCACTGGTTACGTAACAGATCGGTCAGCAGCCATTTATTTCCTGTAGCGGGGATGCCGTCAATAACATTGAATGAACTCATGATACTTCCTGCACCTGCATCAACAGCAGCTTTATAAGGCGGCAGGTATTCGTTGTACATTTTTACGCGGCTCATATCTACCGTGTTGTAATCGCGGCCAGCTTCTGCGGCACCGTATAAAGCAAAATGTTTTACACAGGCCATCAATGTTCTTTTATTGCTAAGGTCATTGCCCTGGTAGCCTCTTACCATTGCTTTGGCCACCTGCGAGCCGAGGTACGCATCTTCACCGGCACCTTCTGCAATTCTTCCCCAGCGCGGGTCGCGTGCAATATCTACCATCGGGGAAAACGCCCAGCTTAGTCCATCAGCAGATCCTTCTGCGGCGGCTATTCTCGCACTTTTTTCAATCAGTGCTGTATCCCAGCTGCAGGAAAGACCTAAAGGAATGGGGAAAGTAGTTTTATGTCCATGTATCACATCCGACCCAAAAAGTAAAGGAATATGTAAACGACTTTCATTTACGGCAAGTGCCTGTGCCACGCGTATTTTGTCTGCCCCGATGATACCAAATAACCCTCCTACATTTCCTTTTTTGATTTTTGATTCTACATCGGTGCTTACCACCGAACCAGTTGTGGCAGCGCCACCAGGTATTAACAGATTTAACTGGCCGATCTTTTCCTCCAATGTCATTTTCTGCATCAGGTTGCTAACAAACTGGTTCATCTTGGCTTGAGAGGACTGGGCATGCAATTGTAATGTAATAAGACAAAGCAGGAAAGAAATAAGATTCTTCAACATATAATTTTGTTTAATGATTATACAAAGTATCAACTGAGCGGTTCCCTAAAACTATAACTTCTTATCGGTTTTTTGCAGCCAGAAAGAAGAGGGTTCATCATCTGCGGTAATATGCATTAAAGTATGACGGGTCTCGGCATAAAAATCATTTTTCAGATAATTAACTGAATATAGTATGCTAAACGCACTATTATTATACAGAAAGGCTTCCAGCAGGTATTGTTCATTCCAGAAACGGTACATTTTTGTAAGCCAGTCTTCGCGGTAATGACGCGGTGAAAATATATCATGGATATGAATGCGTACACCCGCGTTCAAAGATGGCAGCAATTGCATGTATATAAATAACACATCATTTTCGGGGCGGATGATATGCGATGAATCTATAAAGAGGATATCGTTTTCCTGTAGCGAATGAAACAACGAAGGGTTCATTTTTTCAACACGCTCCCTGATTACGGTTACACCCGGTAATTGTTCTAACCAGGGCTTTTCATAGGGTTCGATACAGGTTAGCTCAGTAGTAAAACCTTCTTCTTTATTTTTGGCAATGGCTTGTACTGCCAGTAAGGTGCTGAAGCCGGATCCTATTTCAATAATTTTTTTTGGCTGGGTATTGCGTATCAACAGGTAATACAGTTCTGCATCGCCGGGACCGAATGATCCATTATCAAGATAAAAAACAGTATTGCCTGAAATGTTTTTTAGCGGAAGGCTTTTTATTTCTTCTGTATGTAATAATAATTGTAATGACTGCAACTGAGATGGAATATTAAAATCAAGTGGTAACGGCCTTTTTATTTTTGCGTCAAACTGTTTACTGAAGCGCAACTGCGGCTCATAATAATGATGGTGCAATGGAAAAACACCGATAGATTGAAATGCCTTCCTGTGTAAGGGAATATATTCGACGCCTAAACGACGAATCAGTTTCAGACACGGTAAAAAAATAAAACTGAAGGGTACCAACAACAGATCCAGTATACCGTACAAAACTTTCTTAACTGCACTTTTCATGGAAGGATCAGAGTTTACGCAACACTTTTGAAAAGTCTTTGGCTATCCTTGCCCGCATAAGATCGGTGGTATCGTGCCCCTGTTGCAGCATCTGCACATGA
>JBBRHM010000172.1:0-6627 GCA_038222655.1 Chitinophagales bacterium
CCTAGATTCATCATGCTTCCCATCAGGTCCTTGAATTCTATTTTTCCATCAATCACTTTTTTACTGATCAATGAATAGGAAGAAAGGCCGTGCAATACAAATTCCATCAACAATGCATTTTCATTGGCATTAGCCTGGGGGAAATATTTTTTCACAAAACCATATAGGCCATCTACTTTGTATAGAGCAGCAATCTTATCTGCATCTTTAATATCTACCAACAGATCAAGATGATTACCGGCATCAAACCAACGGGTGATGGCTTTGTAAGGATTTTCGGGTTCTTTTTCTTCCACAGATTTTTTGCCTGTTCCCCGTTTCTTTTTTAATTGATCCGGATTGGGAAAATACTGGACAAACTGCGTACGGATGGACTTATCAACCAAATTAACCGCCACCTGGTAGGGTCCTTCCTGCTCCCCCTCATATACCAGTTCTATCTTTCCGGTAATAGAAGGAATAATGCCTGAGAGATCACTGATCCATACCTGTGTTTGTTTCTCATCATGAATGATGGCCCTTCTTTCCGCACTGCTAACTGCATTCTCGTACGCGGCAATGGTTAAACGTGCACTCACTCCGCTTTTCTTATCTACGTATTCATTACTTCTTGCTTCAAAAGCTACCTGTTCAATTAATCTTTTTACGAGATCACTTACGGTTACTTTTTCCTTCTGTTCATCAAGTATTTCTGCTTCCTGTTCTGTAATAGCCAGAGAGGTTTCCAGGTCTTTGGGATAATGCGTTAATATCTGGCTTTCTATACGGTCTTTCAAGGGTGTTACAATACTTCCCCGATTGGTATAATCTTCGGGGTTAGCCGTAAACACAAATAAAATATCCAGTGGCATCCGCAGTTTGAAGCCGCGTATCTGAATATCGCCTTCCTGTAAAATATTAAAAAGCGCCACCTGTATTCTTGCCTGGAGATCGGGTAATTCATTGATCACAAAAATCCCTCGGTTACTGCGGGGGATTATGCCGTAGTGGATCACTTTCTCATCAGCAAAACTCAATTTAAGATTCGCCGCTTTAATAGGATCGATATCGCCGATAAGGTCGGCAACGCTTACATCCGGTGTAGCCAGTTTTTCACCATATCTTTCCGAGCGGTGCAGCCATTGTATGGGCGTTTCATCGCCATGCTCCGCTATCTGGTCCTTCGCATATTTGCTTAAGGGTTTTAATGGATCATCATTTACTTCACTGCCCGCTATTACAGGAATGTATTCATCCAGTAAATCCACCATTTGCCTTGCCATTCTTGTTTTTGCCTGGCCCCGTAAACCAAGAAAGAGGATGTTGTGCCTGCTAAGCAGGGCTCTTTCTGTATCCGGTATTACCGTATCCTCGTAACCCAGAATGCCGGTAAAAGGATTCTCTTTATTGCGTATACTTTTTACCAGGTTATTACGGATCTCTTCTTTAACCGTTCTTGGTTGGTAGCCGCTTTTTGTTAATTGCCCTAATGTCTTTATTTTTTTTGTGTCCATAGCTAAAAGGTTACAGAGAGAAAGGAGGTAAAGAGAAAGCGCTATGCGCCTTTTTTCCTGCTCTCTTTTGGAAAAATTCTAGTTTTCCATTGATAAAAAATATTTACAATAAAAACAGTTAATTAATTAATCGTTTCTCCTTTTTTCTTTCTTAGTAAACGGTTTTTCTCTTCCCACTTTCAAAGTCTTTAAAAATAAAGGCACCCAGTTTATCTAACGAAGCAAAGAAGGCTTTACCATTATTCATTTCTGTAAACTCCTGTACAAAATTCTGCAGATAGGGATCGGAAGCGATCATAAATGTGGTGATTGGTATTTTTAATTTCTTGCACTGGGCAGCCAGATTGATACAGCGGTTTACTACTTTCCTGTCGAGTCCGAAACTGTTCTTGTAATATTTTTTTCCGATCTTCAGACAGGTTGGTTTACCATCGGTTATCATGAATATTTGTTTGTTGGGATTTTTTCTCCTTCGTAACAAATCCATGGCTAGTTCCAGTCCCGCAACAGTATTGGTATGATAAGGCCCCACCTGCAGGTAAGGCAGGTCTTTAATTTCAATGCTCCAGGCATCATTTCCAAACACTACAATATCCAATGTATCTTTAGGATATTTTGTAGTGATCAGTTCACTCAATGCCATCGCCACTTTTTTAGCTGGGGTAATCCTGTCTTCGCCATACAATATCATCGAATGCGAAATATCAATCATCAGTACCGTGGAGGTCTGTGTTTTAAAATCGCTTTCACGTATTTGCAAATCATCTTCCTGCATGGAAAAGCTGTCAATACCATGATTGATCTGTGCATTGCGTATACTTTCCGTAAAATCTATCTGCTCCAGCATATCCCCAAACTGGAAAGGACGTGTATCGGGATTTACTTCATCACCCTGACCGGGTTTGAATGTCTGGTGATTACCCTGTTTTGTTTTTTTGAGTTTGCCGAATATTTCTTCCAGGCTTTTTTTCCGGATGGTCTGTTCTGATTTGCCCGTAATGGAAAATTTACCATCCTGTGGATTTTCCTGCATGTAACCATTCTCTTTCAGGTCATCAATAAAATCTCCCATGCCGTAGTTATCATTGGTGAGATTATATTGCCTGTCAAGCTGGTTCAGCCAATCCAATGCTTCGCCCGCATCACCATTGGTATAGGTGAGTAACTGCATAAAAAGATCGAGCAATTGTTCAAACTTACTCTTACCGTTCTCATTGGGATCAAAATGTACAAAGCGATGTCCGATCATACTTGTAAACTATCAAAAAACTGTTACTATTTTATTATTACCGAATTGGACTCAATAGCAGTGGGAAAACAGCAAATATAGGGCTTCCCAACCGCCTGTCCTTACCCTACAACAGCTATCCGCCTGATTTGGTTTTTGATTAACGGAATATTTTATTTTACACCAGCTGCTTTTCTGAAAATCCTATGTTTTACATGCAAACAGCCGGACATATGCCCGGCTGTTTAATAAATGCCAGGGTACTCCCCGCTATTTTTTTGCTGTACTGTCTTTTAAATTTTTCATGGAATCTGCCGCTGACATCATTTTACCGGGTATCTGTATACGTGGATTGTAAACAGACTGTAACTGCTGTATTCCCTGCAGGTAACTTTCTGCCGAACGTCTTTCTTCAGACATATTTTCTGCATTGGTGCCGCTCAATGAATTATAATACCTGATCTGCTGATCAAGATCTTTTTTGATGGAAGCAGATACCTTATTAACCAATGGCTGATTTCCGGCCATATAACAGGCTTCCAGAAATAATAAAGAGTTGCGGTTATGCATATTGCCGCGGCTCGTCATGCCATAATCAAAATTTGCAGTGTTAATCATCTTATCAGCTTTATCCAGCACTTTCTTTGCCTCTTCCTTCCGGTTCTTGGAAGACAGGTCAATCGCCAGTTCTGCATAAGCGGAACGGATGCTGTTTAGGTGCCTGCGGTTCTCTTCATCAAAATAAACACCTTTGGTTTGTGCATTTCCAAAAGCAAATTTATTCATCACCTTGTCCATCATATAATCAGTATTCACGCGGTTGTTCTGCACAGGTACCAGACGGAAACATAAACCATCCCTGCGTAGGTACTGGTCAAAACCGAGATCAGCTGACGGAGCAGTGAAATAAATAGGCCTGTTCCATTTATTGGCGGCGATAATATTCAGCAAAGCCAGGTCATTTTTCACCATGGAACTTTTCGGTATTTCAAAACGCATTTCACTGGCAACACTATCAGTTGCGTTTACAGTTCCGTTTTTAATCACGGCTGCTTTATCAACAGGCACAGACAGCTTGCGCACAGGGAATGTATTCAAGGCTTCCCCGCCGCCACGGTCTTCCATTTTAGCAGGCTCATCACTTCCAACATAATTCTTCATCACATCATACAGATCATAAAACCTGTTTTCCGGAATATCTGCTTTAGGGCGGTATAAAATATAATCACGTTTACCACCTTCTATCTGTTCGGGCGTCCAGATCACATCTATCGGATCGCTCTGGTTTACTTTATAGCGCAGCTCATTAATATACCAGTCGATGCCCAGCAAACTAAAATTAATTACCCGTATATCGGGGCGAATACCTTCTACTTCCTGCGCATACCATAAAGGATAGGTATCATTATCACCATAGGTAAAGAGGATAGCATTAGGTGCACAGCTCTCTAGGTAATCTTTTGCAAGATCTCTTGGCAATTCTTTTTTACTGCGGTCATGGTCATCCCACTCCTGCTGCGCCATCACAACAGGTACGGCAAGTGTACAAATAATAGTTGCTACAGCAGCAGCCGTAACAGCAGACATTTTTTTACTCAGCCAGTCTTTCACTTTCAATACACCTAATCCGATCCAGACAGCAAAAGCATAAAAACTACCCACATAAGCATAATCACGTTCACGTGGCTGAAAGCCTGCCTGGTTAAGGTACAGGGCAATGGCCAAACCGGTAAAGAAAAACAACAGCATGTTTACGGCACCATCATCGCCTCTCCTTTTGAATTGATAGAATAACCCGATCAACCCAAGTATAAGGGGCAAGGCAAATAGTGTATTATGTGCTTTATTATTTTTAAGACTGTCAGGCATAGCGCTTTGATCGCCATACAACAGGTTATCGGTAGGTAATCCGGTGATCCAGTTACCATCTCTTATATTTCCTAAAAACAATCCCTGGTTATCATTTTGTTTACCGGCAAAGTTCCATAGAAAATAACGCAGGTACATCCAGTAGGTCTGGTATTGCACAAAGAACCTGATATTATCAAACTGGTTGGGCGCCCTTTCATACGTACCTTCTTTTGTTTTACCGATGCCTAAAAAATTGGCATAATAGTCTGCGTGGTTCTGGTCATTTCCCGCATCCCATACCCGGGGAAGCACCATCTTATCATCAGGCGCATAGATATAATGCCTGTCTTGTCCCAGCTCAATATACTTATCCCTGGCTTTCTGGTAACGCATACCTGTAGTCTTTAGGTCAACCGGGTTGGCAGTAAATTTCTGGCCGTACAAGAGCGGAAAATCACCATACTGGTCGCGGCCTAAATAACCCACGAGACTGATAGGATTATCTACATTATACATATCCACCGAAGGGTTAGCGTTACTGCGAATCATCGTGGTAACATAGGTACTGTAACCAATGAGCATAAAAGTAATACACCATAAACCAAGACGCAGATAAGCCCAACCTTTTCTAGTAGCGAATTTGAGACCATACCATATTAATGCGGCAAGTAATAAAAAGAAGAAGAAAAAACCACTGAAGAAAGGCATACCAAAGCCGTTTACAAACCAGCGATCAAATGTACCGGCCATTTTTACAGAATACTGTATCACCCCCACCTGCACAATACCCACGCAGATACAACCAATAATGAAAAAGATATACATACCGCCATAATAGGCTTTCTGTTCTTTTTTATACCGCTCCACCAGGAATAATAAACCAATACCTACCAGTGTACCCAGTATCATCAGGCCTGCCATGGTACTATCCATGGGTACATTATCAGTAGCTTCGGATGAGGCGCTGATGAGTGCATAAATAAATGCAAGGATACCGCCTATTCCTACAATACGTAAAAACCATTTGCGCAACAATGCATAATTGAATGTGTCTTTCCTGCGGAAATAGTACACCATCACGATGGCAGGAATGGTTAAGAGATTAAGCAGGTGGACGCCAATAGAAAGACCCATCATAAAAAAGATAAACACAATCCATCTGTCGGCGCCAGGCTCATCTGCATGATTTTCCCATTTTAGGATGGCCCAGAAAACAATAGCGGTGAAGAAAGAAGACATCGCATATACTTCACCCTCCACTGCACTATACCAAAAAGAATCACTGAATGTATAAGCAAGTGCACCAACCGCACCGGCACCCATAATTGACCATACCTGAGAGGTATTTACTACCTCGCCCACTTGCACATTCATAATACGTCTTGCGAAGTGTGTAATGGTCCAGAAAAGAAATAAAATAGTAAACCCACTGGCTAAAGCACTCATTACGTTCACGGCTTTAGCAGCAGTCATTGGATTGTCACCAAAAAAAACAATAAAAACACGGCCCAAAATCACAAACAAGGGTGCTCCTGGCGGATGGGGTATCTGCAGCTTAAAACAGCTGCTTACAAATTCACCGCAATCCCAGAAACTACCTCCTGCTTCTGCGGTTAAAATGTATACGGTACAGGCAATAAAGCATATCACCCATCCAACAATATTATTGATCTTCTTAAACTGCATTGGTTTTGGTTTTTTAAGACTGGCAAACATACCTTAATAATCCTAAAACTGAAGAAGACCCTAAGGAATTGTAAATTTTTAAGAAAACGTTATAATTGGTTTGTTTTGCGAAGGAGTATTGGGTATACGGCACCCCAAAAAATCAGGCATTTCCATTGCTTCCTTGTAAACACTACTAACTACGGTGAACCTTACCTGCAATCGCAGGCCCATTTCGTGCCAAGGTCTATGCAGGTAACTACCGTAATTTCATCCGCACAGGGTGCAAAGATTACCCGCAGGTGCTGTTTATTGTGGTAATATCCTTCCACCGCATATTTTTTATGACAGTCATCCCCATTAAGTTCGCTTTTGCGATAATTGATGGAG
>JBBRHM010000173.1:0-6519 GCA_038222655.1 Chitinophagales bacterium
AACTCGCCGGATATTCTTACCTATATATGGTTACAGCTGGATGAAAACCAGCATAGCTCAGTGAACAATGCCAACTACCAGAGTTCTACCACCATGCCGCGCCAGTTATCTACGGGCCAGATAGAGCAGATGGAAGCACAGAAAATGGACAATGGTTATGGTGAAATTATTTCAAAATGTACGGATGGTACAGGTAAGGCGTTGAAATATTTTATCAATAAAACCATGATGCGTATTGATCTGCCGGCCCCTTTAAAATCAGGACAGCAGTTTGTATTTAATATTGACTGGAGCAATAAAATTCCTAATAAAGTATTGGGTGGACGTGGCGGATACGAAATATTTTCAGAAGATGGAAATGCCCTGTTCACAATGGCACAGTGGTTTCCACGTTTATGTGTGTATAGCGATTTCCAGGGATGGCAGAACCACCAGTTTGCAGGTACAGGAGAATTTGCTTTGGCATTTGGAAACTATACTGTGCAGATCACCGTACCATCCGATCACGTAATCCTGGGTACAGGGGTTTGTCAGAATTATGCGCAGGTTTTGTCACCCGCACAAATGACCAGATGGAACCAGGCACAGAACGCAAAAGAGCCAGTTGAAGTAGTAACACTTGCAGAAGCAGTAAATGCAGAAAAACAAAAAAGCACGCAGAAAAAAACCTGGATATTCAAAGCAGAAAATGTACGCGATTTTGCCTGGGCAGCCAGCCGCAAATTTGTATGGGATGCCATGCCTGCTTATGTAGAAGGTAAGAAAATAATGTGCATGAGTGGCTATGCCAAAGAAGCTTATGGTTTATACCGTAAATATTCTACCAAGCTGGTGGCGCATACCATCAAAACCTATTCTAAATTCTCCATTCCCTATCCATACCCTGTAGCGCAAAGTATTGAAGCAAATAATGGAATGGAATACCCAATGATCTGTTTCAACAACGGTCGTACCAACAAAGACGGAACATACAGTGAAAGCACCAAGAATGGTATGGTGGGGGTGATCATTCACGAAGTGGGGCATAATTTCTTTCCCATGATTGTTAACAGTGACGAACGCCAGTGGACATGGATGGATGAAGGCCTTAACAGCTTCGTAGAATATCTTACAGAAGAATTATACGATAATAAATTTCCTTCACGTCGCGGACCAGCATTCGGTATAATCGATTATATGAAATTGCCTAAGGACCAGGTTGAGCCTATCATGACGAATAGTGAGAATATTATCAGTTTGGGTTCCAATGCCTATGCCAAACCTTCTGTAGGATTGAATATTCTGCGTGAAACCATCATGGGCCGTGAAATGTTTGATTATGCTTTTAAAGAATATGCCAGACGCTGGGCATTTAAGCATCCAACGCCTGCAGATTTTTTCCGAACCCTTGGTGATGCAAGCGCAGAAAACCTCGATTGGTTTTTCAGGGGCTGGTTCTATGGTATAGAACCATGTGACATCTCCATCGACAGTGTAAAGCACGCGCTATATGATCCAAACATGCCATTAACTGCAGGTTTGTTTGGTGGATTGGGTGGTCGCGGTTTTGGTGGCGGAGGAAATGGCCCACGCGGAATAGATAAGCCTCTTGTAAACGCATTTGAAGACATTTCAAAGATCCGAAACAGAACTGATAAGAGCATTATCTTCTTAACCGATGCTGATACCAGTTTGCGTGATTTTTACTGGAGATACGACAGGGGTATTGAACCCTATGATGCTGTTACCAAACAGCCTGCACTTTCACCTGCAATTGTTGAACCGCTTCCGGATGCAGAAAAATCGAAATATGCAGATCTGCATTTATATGAAATCGCTTTCAGTAATAAAGGCGGATTAGTAATGCCTGTTATTGTTGAATTTAATTTTGCTGATGGTACTAAAGAAACTGAAAAAATTCCTGCACAGATCTGGAGGAAGAATGAGAACAGGGTAACCAAACTATTCATCACCAATAAAAAAGCCGTGAGCATTAAGCTTGACCCCATGCGGGAAACGGCGGATATAGATGAATCTAATAACGTATGGCCCAAAGGTGCAGAAACAGAACCGAGTAAATTTGCTATATCCAAAGGTCGTTTAACCGGTGGACGAAGCAGCGCTGGCCAGCCTGCCATTAATCCCATGCAGAATGGAGGAGCTAAAATGAAATAATTGTGGGAGAGAGTGGTGAGTAGTGAGTGGGCAACAGTTTATTGACTATTGTGTTACTCACTACTCACTACTCACCACTCACATCCCCGCCTCAAGATCAAATACTTTCAACATGAAATGTGTCAAATTACTATTCCTGTTTATTTTAACTGCAACAATTGCCAATGGGGCTTCGGTAGATACGATAGCTATCTATAGCAGCAGCATGCACCGAACAGTAAAAACTGTAGTAATAAGGCCGTCTGCTTATGGAGAAAAAGATAAACGTTTTCCCGTGGTATACCTGTTACACGGGGCATTTGGCAGTTATGCAAACTGGATCAGGAAAGTGCCCCATATTCAGCAATTGGCCGATCAGTATCAATTGATGATTGTTTGTCCGGATGGTGGTTATACAAGCTGGTATTATGATAGTCCTGTGGACAGCAGTTTTCGTTTTGAAACCTTTGTGGGTACTGAAGTGCCAAAATATATCGATGAACATTATACAACCATATCAGACCGGAAAGGAAGAGCTATTACGGGTTTGAGTATGGGTGGACATGGTGGTATATTTTTGGGGTTCCGTCATGCAGACTTATACAGTGCCTGCGGCAGTACCAGCGGGGCATTGCATGCGACAGTTATTACCAAAGGATATGATGTAGAAAAACGATTGGGCGATACAGCAACGAACCGAAAATACTGGAACGACTGGAGTGTGCTGAATGTTATAGATCATTATCCCAAAGATTCACTTGCTATTATTTTGGATTGTGGCACGGAAGATCGCGTACTGCCTATGAACAGGGCCGTGCATGAAAAAATGCTCAAGCTAAAGATTCCACATGATTATACTGAAAGACCCGGTGAACACAACTGGGATTACTGGAACAAATCTATTGATTACCAGTTATTGTTTTTTAGGAAGCATTTTGATAAAACATTAAAATAAAACTTTCCAGCGAAGTTTCGGGGACACAAGGGTTCGCAAGATGTCTTTGCGCAACCTGGCGCTATAGGGCTTTCGCGGTAAATCCCATTAAATAATCGCCATTATTTCTTTATCACTTGCCTGCTCTGCAAAGCAAAGTTGATACCGAAACTACTCAGTTGGATATTACCAAATCCAACACCTACCAGCGGTAATTTGGCATAAGGCTCAATTTGAAGAGAGAGGTTTTTGCTAATCCGGTTTTCAAACCCGGCAGAAAGATGAAGAATAGATAAAATATATTTATTTCCTGAAAAATAAGCTGCATTTTTTGTTACGGGCTGACCCTGACTGTTGTAGTAGAAATAATTATAGTTTTCAGTACTCATAAAATAAGAGGATAATCCAGCACTGATAAAATAACTGTTTTTATTTGCATGGCTGATTGCGTAACGAAGCATCAGCGGCACTTCCCACATACGACAATATCCATCCACATTTTCTAATTTGTAATAGCTTAACCAGCTACCTTTTGGCGAAGTAAAATCTTCACCTGAAAGTTTATAATTTTTCTGCGTATAAATAGCACCTGTATGAATAGATAAACGGTTATTAAAATGATATCCCCCAATGATTCCGATATTGATACCCGGGTCATTACCATACCTGAATTTTACCGTGCTTTTATCAAATCCCGCCAGAAAAGCAACACTCCATCCTTTTCCGAATGAAGGCAGGCTGGTCTTAATATAAGTTGAAGTTGTTGGTACGCTTTGTTTTTCAGACTGCACTGTCCCAGCGTCAGATTTTTCTTTTGTTTGAATTGTTGTATTTATTTCTTTGCTTACATTATTTTCTGCAGCCGTTTCTTTTGTAGGAGCGGAATTATTTTTTTTATCGGTGCCAACGGAATTATTTGGTTCTGGCGTTTTCTGCACAGTTTCTTTTGTTGGAGGTTTTGTTAATACGGAAGACTGTACTGTTCTGGTTTTTTCTAACCCTACTGCAGATGAATGATAGGTATACTGAGAATTTTTCTTCTCTCGTTTTCTTGCGATGGATCTTTGGACGGAAAGATTATTGACACCTAGCGGCTTCTCCCTCACTGCAGGAGGAGCTATATTATTTTGGGTATTGTTTTCTTTTGTTACTATGCCTGCTTTATTTGATGATGGCTGAGCTTGATTGGAATGGGTTGTATCGATTTTACCGGCAACGATATTTTCAGCGCCCGTAGTAGAAATACTTTTTTTGGTAAGCAACCAATATGAAGCGCCGGCTATTAACAATACAGGTAACAACCAGAAAAGAAAAGACCACGGATTTTTTTCTACCGGTAGTACTTTATCAAGTTCTTCCTGCAGGTTTTTCCAGTTGGCCTTACCCGGAGTATCATATTTCCGGGCAGCGTCCCTGCTCAGGCGGTCTAGTTCATTATCGTCGCCAAGATTATGCATATAATTTGAACTCGGTTTGTTGGGTAATCATTTTCCTGAGATTATGTCTTGCTTTGGATAAATTGGATTTGGAAGCGCCAATACTGATATTAAGTTGTGAAGAAATTTCTTCATGACTAAATCCTTCTATTACAAAAAGATTAAATACCGTTCTGTATACCGGTGTTAATCTGCGAACGGCTTCCATGATCTCGTTATACGCCAGCTTATCAATACCCGTCTCCTGTATATCCATGAAAACATCATTGTCTTCACTAATTTCCTGACTAATGAGTTTAAGATGCGTGCGTCTAAGATGATCAATGCAGGTGTTAATTGCGATGCGTTTAAACCATCCTTTCAACAAAGCCTCTGTTTCACCGGCCCGGTTTCCGTCAAATTGATGAATGTTTTTAAACAACTTGATAAAAGACTCACTCGTCAATTCTTCTGCTTCTTCCGGCCTGCTCACATAGCGGTAGCAAATCTTCATAGCATAATCATAAAGCCAGTGATACAGGTCACGCTGACTGTTACGGTCATTTTTACAACAACCTGCTATTAAACTTGATATGTGGCGTATCTCCCTGGGCAAATTGTAATGGGTGCAGGTTTTTACAATGCAGGCTCTAAACTACTCTTAAAAGACTAAATACGCAATCCTATGAGAACAGGTTGCCTGTGACATAAATTTTTGATGAAACCCAATCAGCCGCCTGTTTTGCCATCCCTAACTTTGATCTTCTTTTTACCGGCATTCTTTTTTTCAAAATCCAATACCTCTTTAGGCTTGGGTTTAGCCGGGATGGCTGCAGCTTTGGTACTCGTGGTATCGCCGTTTGTCTTAACTAGGGGCTTAACAGCATTTTCGGCTCCAGGCTCCTGAAGTTGGTCGAGGATATATTTTTCGGTCTTAATCAGAAAACCGGTAGTGGGATAATAATATTTCCAGGTGCCATGTCGCATAGAAGTACCTGTATTTTTTACCACTACATCTTCATATTTATTCGGATCCTTTAGGTCCTGCACAGCGATGGTATCAAACGCTTTGTTGGGGTTAACGGCCCGCCAGCTTTCTTCATGTTCCAAGCCTGCTACCGTAAAATAAAGACTCAGGCCGTGTTTGTTTCCCCATTTGTAGGTTTCAACGGCCAGCGGATCACCCACCATATTAAATCTTCTCCATACACCTTCTTTCCTGTCGTTCACAAATTGTCCTTCTTCTTCAAACCCGGGCTCACCGCGCAAGGGAGCCACCCGCACCAGCCACCTGCCTTGTTTTAATCCCTTGAGATCTGTGCAGTCAAGTGTGTCTCCTTTGCTACTGATGCGAAAAGTTTTACACTGTCCCTGGGCCAGGAAGGAAAATATTATGAACAATGGTAATAACAGACAACGCATAATCACTAAATTGGGTACTCGAAATTACAAATATTCAAAACTGCTATGAGAAAATTAACAATCCTGTTACTATGCCTGCTGGTAAGTAAAATTCAGGCACAGCTAAAACCAACTTCGGCTGCTGACCGTTTAAAAGCCAACACCCAGCGAAAGGCTTTGCAGCAAAAATCGTTGGTGAATACTATTGCTTTCCGCAATATCGGTCCCAGTATCATGAGCGGCCGCGTTGCCGATATAGATGTGAACCCAGATGATGCCACTGAATTTTATGTAGCTTATGCATCAGGTGGCGTATGGTACACCACCAATAATGGCCAGAGTTTTCAGCCTATATTCGATTCAACGGATGTATTAACTATTGGTGATATAGCTGTTAACTGGAAAACCCGGATCATCTGGGTTGGTACAGGTGAAGTAAATAGTAGTCGCTCTTCTTATGCGGGTATTGGTATGTATCGTTCCTTGAATAATGGCAAGACATGGGATTATCTGGGTCTTCCGGAGAGCCAGCATATCGGTAAAATATTGTTGCATCCTACAGATAATAATACTGCCTGGGTGGCTGTATTGGGACATTTATATTCACCCAATAAAGAAAGAGGAATTTATAAAACC
>JBBRHM010000174.1:0-6507 GCA_038222655.1 Chitinophagales bacterium
ATCCTTTGTGTACCCGGGTGTGCTATATCCTGTTAACAAGGAAATGAAATTATACCGTGAAGAGCAATTCGGTCCATTAATACCTGTTGTACCTTTTGATGACCTGGAAGAAACTATTGAATACCTGATTGAATCAACACATGGACAGCAGGTGAGTATTTTCAGCAATGATGATAAAGAACTCGCTTCCCTCATAGATCCCTTAGTAAACCAGGTAAGCCGCGTAAATATCAATTGTCAGTGCCAGCGTGGTCCGGATGTGTTTCCTTTTACGGGAAGGAAAGATAGCGCGGAAGGAACGTTGTCGGTTGTGGATGCGTTGCGTTCATTTTCTATCCGTTCACTCGTTGCAGCAAAATTAACCGACCAGAACAAGCAATTGATCAACGAAATTGTGAGTGAACATGAATCCAATTTTTTAAGTACGAAGTTTATATTCTGATCTATGAAAATATTTGATCTCCACGGCAAAACCGCGCTGGTTACGGGTTGCAATAAAGGCATAGGGAAAGCCATGGCCATAGGTTTGGCAGAAGCGGGTGCAGATATAATTGGTGTTTCAGGTTCACTTGAATTATCCGGAAGCGATATCGAAAAGAAAATCAAGTCATTGGGTCGTTCATTCAAAGCTTACCAGGCTGATTTATCCCAGCGCGAAACGGTGCACGCTTTTTTGACAAAAGTAAATGCAGAAAATCCTGTGATCGACATACTCATTAACAATGCCGGCACCATCATGCGCAAACCTGCTGCGGAACATCCTGATGAATATTGGGATAAAGTGTTGGCTATAAATTTAGATGCTCCTTTTATTATAGCAAGGGAGATCGGTAAGAAAATGCTGGAAAGAGGTGCAGGAAAAATTATTTTTACCTGTTCCTTGTTAAGTTTTCAGGGCGGTATCAATGTGCCTGGTTATGCTGCCAGTAAAGGTGCATTGAGCAGCCTGATAAAAGCACTGGCAAATGAATGGGCATCAAAGGGGGTCAATGTAAATGGCATAGCGCCTGGTTATATTGCAACAGATAATACGGAAGCATTACGCAATGATCCGGAAAGAAGTGCGGCCATACTTTCAAGAATTCCCGCAGGCCGATGGGGTGAACCCGAAGATTTTAAGGGCCCTGCTGTGTTTCTTGCATCTGAAGCAGCTAATTATGTAAATGGAACCATACTTACTGTTGATGGTGGATGGATGGGGAGGTAGTTGACAAAATAAAATAATACACGAGTAAAACTGCCATATGGAAATACGCTTTCAATCCAGTCCCAAAGAAGTAAAAGGAATGTGCACGGAAGAACTCCGTTCCAACTTTTTAGTACAGCAATTGATGAAGACCGATGAGGTTACACTTGTTTACACCCATTATGATCGTGTAATAGTAGGTGGTGTAAAGCCTGTTCAGCAAAAAATAGCTTTGCCAAATGAGGGAGAATTACGCGCCGATTATTTTTTACAGAGAAGAGAAATCGGCATTATAAATGTAGGTGGTGCGGGTTTGGTAGAAGCGGATGGTGTTAATTTTTCTCTTGAAAAGCTGGATGCTTTATACCTTGGTAAAGGCACAAAGGCAGTTAGTTTTGCCAGTAAGTCGAAAGATGCGCCTGCCTGTTTTTTTTTAATGTCGGCCCCTGCCCATCATGGCTATGCTAATAGGAAGATGACAAAGGATGAGGCATCGCCTGTTGCATTGGGTGAAACGGCAACAGCCAATAAAAGAACCATCTATAAATATATTCACCAGGACGGTATCCAGAGTTGCCAGTTGGTGATGGGATTAACCGTATTAAGTGAGGGCAGTGTATGGAACTCTGTTCCGCCGCATACACATACCCGAAGAATGGAAACTTATTTTTATTTTGATCTTCCTGAACAGCACCGTGTATTTCATTTGATGGGAGAGCCTGCAGAAACAAGACATATCGTAATGGCCAATCATGAAGCTGTAATATCTCCACCATGGTCCGTGCATTGCGGACCAGGTACTACCCATTACGGCTTTATCTGGGCAATGGCAGGAGAGAACTATACATTTACGGATATGGATCCGGTAGCTATTGCAGAAATTCGGTAACAATATTTTCAAATATTACTGTAATGGGTACATGGTCGCTATGCTTTGTCCAATATGCATGTTTGCCAACAGTAACAGATTGTATTTTACCCGCCATATCTCCGGATGCAAAACAGTAATCAATATGGTAAGGTTTATTCTTATGCCGGTACATGTATAAGGTGGGATGTTTTTCTTTGCTCTGCTCCTGTTTATGATATGCATGATAACAGCTCACAATACCCTTTTCATTCAGTCGTTTCACCATATTGGAATGATTACTTTTTCGGCGTGGTCTGTCCCATATTGTGTTGCTGTTAAAATCCCCGATCAGCAGGGTTCGCGAATTGCTGATCTGTGTTTCATAATAATCAAGCGCTTTCCATACCTGTTCTATATAAGTTCCATCAGGATCAAGCGGGTTATTGGCCCATACGGCAAATAAAGTAAAATCAAAACCACCACCGCTTACTGCAACAGGTATGATCATTTTCAGATCTGCATTATATGTATCAAGTAAACTGAAACGGAAATCACTGTAAGAAAAAATACCGATCCCTTTATGCGGGTTATCTCCAAACCATAAAACATCCTTAGGCCGGTGTGATTTTTTTGTAAACACCAGTTTATCGGGATGCTCACACTCAGGCACTACAAGAATATCCGGTTTATGTTTTAAAATAAACGCTGCTTTTTTTCTGAAAGCCATATTACAGTTCCAGGTAATAATCTTCATAAGACAAAATAACTTGTGAAAATCTGTGCCATTCGTTTCAAAAAAACTAATAAATGTAAACAGAATAAACCCGGCAGATATTAAACATAAAAAAGCCCGCACATCCTATCAACCGATATTCCGTGCGAGCTTTAACTATCAATCAAAATTCTTACAACTTCACTTTTATTACAAGCTTTTTTATCTGGCCCTCACCAATCATGGGTGCATGCACATCTTCGGGGTAAAAAATGGCAAACTGGCCATCGGTCAAACCAAAGAACATATCCGGTGCATCATCAAAAAACAGCACATCTTTTTCAGCATTGTATTCACCTCTGGGCGATACACAACTATTACGAGGTTTCCAGCCCATGGTTTCTTTACCCCTGATACAAACCTGGATATCAATATGCGCGTTATGACATTCAAACTTGGCCGTTGATTCCGCTGCAGTAGTGCCATGCTTGTCAGACACAATCCCTCTTATATTGTCACCATCAATATCAAACTTGCCAATCTCCAGTCCTGCTAGATCCGTGCTGCTGATATAGGCAAATGCCTTAGCAAAGGATGGATGCAACGAACCGTATTTTGAAATATTCTGTAAGCTATCTACTATCATAATTTTGCTTTATTCATTATCAAATTTATCTCTGCACTCTTCCCGATCCATCCCCTTTCATCAATTCTTTCACTTCATTTAGTGTTGCATGGTTCAGGTCGCCGGGTATAGTATGTTTGATAGCAGAAGCGGCAATACCAAATTCTGCTGCTTCTGGCATGGGCATTCCACTAACCAGTCCATAAATAAATCCACTCGCAAAAGAATCGCCACTTCCCACACGGTCCACGATACGCACTTCGTATTGTTTGGTATGATAAAATTCAGTGCCATCATATACAAGTGCACTCCAACCATTATCAGAAGCGCTATGGCTCTCTCTTAAAGTGGAGGCAATATATTTAAAACCAAACTTCGCTTTCATTTGCTGAAACACATCTTTGTAACCATCAAGGTTCAGTTCGCCCTTGGTAACATCAGTGCCTTTACTGGTAAAGCCCAATGTTGTGTCAGCGTCTTCTTCGTTGCCAATACACACATCTACATGCTGACAGAGCCGCGTCATAACTTCTCTTGCTTTTTCCTTGCTCCATAATTTTTTACGATAGTTAAGGTCAATACTTGTGGTAATGCCTTTTGCTTTTGCTGCTTTCAAAGCTGCTTCGGTTAGTGCAGCTGCTTTGTCACTCAAAGCTGGCGTTATGCCTGTTGTGTGAAACCAGCTGGCACCCTCTAATATTTTATCAAAATCAAATTCACTGATATCCACATCAGCAATGGAGGCGCCCGCACGGTCGTAGATAACCTGCGAAGCACGCATGGAAGCACCGGTTTCCAGGAAATAAATACCCAGCCGTTTGCCCCCACGGGCTATGAATTGCGTATCCACCCCATAACGCCGGATATGGTTAATAGCTGCCTGTCCTAGAGCATTGTCCGGAACTTTGGTTACAAAAACACCATCAAGACCATAATTAGAGATGGCTACCGCTACATTGGCCTCGCCTCCGCCATAGGTAACATCAAAACTGTCGCTTTGAACAAATCTTTCAAAACCGGGAGTAGAAAGACGCATCATGATCTCGCCGAGGGTGACAACTTTTTTTGGCATAATCGCTGTTAGTTTTAAGTAACTGAATATTCTGGAGTAGATAGTAAGTAACTTACCTGTCCGGCTGTAAAGGTGTTCATTTATATGCGAGAAGAAAAGAAATAAGTGGCGGAATTAGATAAAAAATACGCAAACGTTTGCGTAATAAAATAAAATCGTTGTATTCTTTTCAATAACATTGCTACACGAAAAATTGCTTTATGGAAAAGAAAGCTGCCATTACCGAATTAATACCCCGGCAAGGCATACTGCCATTGTATTTCTACAAAGATACCACCGTTAGTATTGAAGTGTTGAAAGCCCTGTATGCTGCAGGAATCCGGGCTGTTGAATATACCAATCGGGGCGAAGCCGCCCTCACCAACTTTAAGGAAATGCGCAAAGTATGCGATGCCGAACTGAAGGAGATGTATCTCGGCATCGGTACCATCAAGAATGGCGAAATGGCCCAAACATTTATTGACGCAGGCGCTGATTATATCATTTGTCCTGGCCTGGTTGAATCTGTTGCAACAGTAGCTGATAAAAACAAACTGCTATGGGTACCGGGTTGTATGACACCCTCAGAAATTATTAAAGCTGAAACGCTGGGCGCGAAAATGATCAAACTTTTTCCGGGTAATATACTCGGCCCAGGATTCTTATCTGCCATCAAAGAAATATTTCCAAATCTCCTGTTTATGCCAACAGGGGGTGTAGAACTGGATAAGGAAAATATTGCCGCCTGGTTCAAAGCCGGCGTGTGTGCAGTAGGGATGGGTAGTAAACTCATCACCAAGCAATTACTGGAAGCAAAAGATTATGCACAGATTACCATCGCTACTAAACAGGTATTGGAAATTATCAAGTCAATCAAATCATAACTATGACACCAGCAGAGAAAATGGGCAAATACCGGTGGACGATCTGCGCACTGATATTTTTTGCTACCACCATCAACTACATTGACCGTAGCGTAATCAGTTTTCTGAAGTCAACTTTTACAGAACAGCTTCACTGGACAGATGGTGACTATGCTGATGTTGAAATTACATTTAAAGTGTTTTATGCCATTGGTTTGTTAGGAGCAGGTGGATTGATAGATAAGCTAGGCACTAAGATTGGGTATGGACTGGCTACTTTTTTATGGAGCCTTGCAGGAGTAGCTACGGGATTTGTAAATACCGTATTGGGTTTCCAGATTGTGCGCGGTGCACTGGGATTAGCGGAAGCTGGTAATTTTCCCGCTGCCATCAAAACAGTTGCCGAATGGTTCCCTAAAAAAGAAAGGGCGTTTGCGACAGGTATCTTTAATTCCGGCGCCAATATCGGTGCCATCATAACACCTTTAACGGTTCCTTTTATTGTAACCAATTGGGGATGGCAATGGGCCTTTATACTTACGGGTTTGCTTGGTTTTATTTGGTTGATCTTTTGGTTCATCCTTTACGAAATACCTACTAAGCATAAAAAACTTTCCGCCGCAGAATTCGCCTACATTGAAAGTGATAAAGACGAAGAGAAAGGAAGTGTAGCAGATGATACACTGATAAAAATGTCGTGGTGGAAATTATTGAGCTTTAAACAAACCTGGGCCTTTGCATTGGGCAAGCTGCTTACCGATCCGATCTGGTGGTTCTATATTTTCTGGCTCCCCGATTTTTTTGAAAGTATGTATCACATGAAAATCACCGCTGCAAGCTGGCCTGTTGCCACTGTTTACCTGCTTTCTACTGTAGGCAGTGTTTATGGCGGTTACCTTCCTTTATATTTTATTAATAAGAAAGGCTGGAGCGTGTATAAGGCAAGAAGGATATCGATGCTTATTTATGCTTTTTCTGTCTTGCCTATTTTATTTGCCCTTGTATTAGGAGCAATCAATGTATGGCTTGCCGTAATCGTAATAGGTATTGCAGCTGCTGCTCACCAGGCATGGAGTGCAAATATTTTTACAACAGTAAGTGATATGTTCCCCAAAAAATCAACCGCCTCTGTAACCGGTATCGGCGGTATGTTCGGCGCCATCGGCGGTATATTATTATCACTTTTTGTGCAGAAAAATATGTTCGTGCATTACCGGGCT
>JBBRHM010000175.1:0-6505 GCA_038222655.1 Chitinophagales bacterium
AATTCAAACTGATGCGTTTCATACATACAAGAAACTGGCAAAGGAGATGAAAAATATCAATATCCAGCATTCTAAAAAAGGAAGCACCATGGAGCAATTGCACAAACAAATAATGCAGTTCAAAAACTGGCTAAGAGGCACACATCAAAAATGCGCTGATCAATATTTGTTTGCTTACGTCAATGAGTATGAATATCGTTTTAACAGACGGAATATTCGTGCATGGTTATTCAATGATATGATAGGGAGAATGATGAATCAGTTTCCACATCCCTATCAATATTTAAAAACCCTTTGCGTTTATTCTACCTAATCCTATTGTTTTATTATCAGTAAGATGCTGATTTATTAATCGCTTGCTGCCACCTATGCCTGAAAAAATATACTATACACAATGTCCCGCTTGTCATTCAGCCGCTATTTATCCAGCTTTATCTGCCAAAGATTATACCGTTTCCCAGAAGACATTTGAAATTTGGCATTGTGATGATTGTACGATGCGGTTTACACAGAATGTTCCTGATGTATCCGCTATTGGGCCTTATTATCAATCGGTAAATTATGTTTCTCATTCCGATACGGTGAAAGGCCTGATCAATCGTTTATACCATCTTGTCCGTAATCGCACACTTACGCAAAAGACAAAATTATTACAAAAAATAACAGATAAAAAAATCGGTAGTTTACTTGATGTGGGTGCCGGTACCGGCGCTTTTGCAAATACCATGCAGCTTGCCGGTTGGACAGTAACAGGATTGGAGCCAGACGATACTGCCCGTGGCAATGCACATACTAAATACGGGTTATCGCTTCAGCCGGCCGATACACTTTTTAAATTAAGTGATGCTGAATTTGATGCTATAACTCTCTGGCATGTTTTAGAACATGTACACGATTTGCATGGATACCTGCAGCAATTTTATAAAATACTGAAACCCGGGGGACGATTAATTATAGCCGTTCCCAATTATACAAGTCATGATGCAAAAAAGTACCGGGAATACTGGGCGGCATATGATGTACCGCGGCACCTCTATCATTTTTCACCAAAAGCGATGGAACAACTGGGTAAACTAAAAGGGTTTGTTTTAGAAACGATAGAACCCATGTGGTATGATAGTTTTTATGTGTCGCTGTTAAGTGAAAAATATAAAACAGGTACTGGTAATCTTCCTGGTGCCGCATGGGCAGGATTGGTTTCTAACCTTGAGACCCTCGGCAATAAAAAAAGATGCAGCTCCTTAATTTACATCTTTTCAAAAAAATAATTTTATTTGCGCTCTTGCATCTTTTCGTGCAAATATTTGCCTAACTGAGTACAGTTTTTTATCAGTTTAATTTCACTTCAAATAAAGTGGGCCAATATTTTCCGGTAACATAGAAAGATCCTTTTGAAGCATCATACGCTATCCCGTTCAGCACATCCTTTTTTTTTGTTTTCGAAAAAGTATTTTTGGCAAATATATCTGAAAGATCTGCACGAGCCTCAACCAAACCCGTTGTAGGATTGATCTTGATGATGTAATCCGATTGCCAGATATTTGCGTAGATAAATCCATTCACATATTCAAGTTCATTGATGCTATCCACATAGCCATTATTATTAACCACACCCAAGGTTCTTTCAATCTTGAATGTTTCAGGGTTTACAAAATATAAATTACTGCCGCCAGTATCAATGATCAGTTGCTTGCCATTCGTTGTCATTCCCCAGCCTTCATAGGGCCATTCAAATTCACCAATTTTTTTAAAATTCATATCGTATACAAACACTTTATGTTCTTGATACGTGAGTTGATAGATCTTATTATTGATCATACTGATTCCTTCTCCGAAATATTTTTTATCAAGCTTTATTTTTTGTACCGCTTTGCCGGTTTCCAGGGTTACTTTCAGCAATTTGCTTTCACCATTCATGCCGGTACTTTCATATAAAAATCCATCAAATAAAAACAAGCCTTCCGTAAAAGAAGTGGTATCATGCGGATATATTTTGGCAACTGTGTAATTCATTACAATGGGTGGCGGCGTTGCATTGATGATGGGGGCATCAGCATTCGAATCTTTATTATTATTACAGGCCATGAGGGTAATAATAAAAGCAGTAAGGGTAATTATTTTTTTCATGTGCTGTTATTGTAATAAATATATATAAGTTATAAGAGAAGATTTGTTAAAAATGATGCAACAGTAGTTCCGCTGCCTGTTCTGCAATTATGGGTGTTAACGCAACTCCTATTCCGTTGCAGGCAATGGAGGCAAATACTCCTTCCTGTACTTCACCCACAAACGGTTTTTTATCATTCGTAAAACCCATAATGCCGCTCCAATGGTGGTCAATGGTATATTGATAGCCTGGTTGAAGATGCTCTTCGAGAAAAGTTTCGAGCGCTTGCTTTATTTTTTCTGATCCGGAAAGATCGATTGTCTGTTCTTCAGTAAAAGCAGAGTTTCTTCCGCCACCTATCAGTATACGCTGGCCCAGGTTCCGCCAGTAGTAGAAACCTTCATCAAAATGAAAGGTACCCTTCATGGCAAGATTACTAATGGGGGAGGTAACAATAATCTGTCCCCTGGCTGGTGTAACTGGCAAGCCGGGTAATACCATATTTGTAAAAGCATTTGTACAAAATAAAAGCTGTGTGGCGGAAATATTTATTTGTTGGTGGGTATAAACATGTATTTGCGAAGAGGCTTTATCCCAATGCGTTATTTCTGTTCCATATAAAATTTGCACACCTGTTGATTGTACCATTTGTGTAAGACAGGCAACTAATTTACCGCTGTGCAGGGCTGCTTCAGAAGCATTTTCAATCAAAGCATCAAAGTTCTGTAAACCGAGACCAGGCAGTTTATCGTCTGCACGATTAAAAATATCCGGGTTTCCCGTAATGGGTTGTAATGCTTTATTGAGCCAGCTTATATTTTCATCTATTTTATCCCAGGCCGGATAATTTTGGGTAACACATTCATAGCCACCGCAGTGATCAAAACCAATCTGTTCTTCTGTAAAATGTGCTTTAATCTTTTCTATGCCTTTGTAGCGCATTTCTACCACCTGCAACATGGCTTCTGTTCCGATAGCAGTAGCATCGTGTAATAATTCTGTGGGACTTCCAAAGCAGGCGAATCCTGCATTACGGGTAGAAGCGCCGAGAGGAGTAATGCTTCTTTCAACAATAGTAATGCGCAAGCTTTGCTTTCTTTTTTTCAGTTCCCAGGCAGTCCATAAACCCATCAATCCTGCTCCCACAATAATAATATCCTGCGGGGCATAAAAACTTTCTTTTTCCCAGAGAGACAAGCTAATCATCTTACGGATTTAAGAACACTAAAAGCGCAAAGTCAAACGCTTGCAGCATATTTTCAGCTTTCTGCTTTTAGCATTCATCGTTAAGTCTCTTAAACATTAAACCTGAAATGCATCACATCTCCATCCTGTACAAAATATTCCTTTCCTTCAATGCGTAAGCGGCCGTTTTCGCGGCAGGCGGATTCGCTGCCGTATTTAATGAAATCTTCATAGGCAATTACTTCTGCCTTGATAAAACCTTTTTCAAAATCTGTATGAATTACACTGGCAGCCTGCGGAGCTTTCCAGCCTTTATGTATCGTCCATGCCCTCACTTCCTGCACACCGGCAGTGAAATAAGTATCGAGATTTAATAGCTGATAGGCAGAAGTGATCAAACGGTTCAGGGCCGGCTCTTTCATATGGTATTCTTCCATAAACATCTGCTTATCTTCTTCAGCTTCCATTTCTGCTATCTGCGCTTCAATATTATTACACATCACAATTACTTCTGCGCCTTCTGCTTTGGCAGCTGCTTCTAAAGCTTTTGAAAATTGATTACCTGTATGCATGCTGGCTTCATCTACATTGGCCACATACAGTACTGGTTTATCCGTTAACAAAAACAGATCGGCCACTACTACTTTCTCATCTTTTGTTAAACCCAGTGTATGAATATTTTTTCCTTTTTCAAGATGTGTTTTGCAACGGGATAATATTTCAAACTCCGCTTTTGCTTTGGTATCTGATCCTACCCGCGCCATTTTTTCTACACGGTTCCACTTTTTTTCCACACTTTCCAGATCCTTTAACTGCAATTCTGTTTCAATAATCTCTTTGTCGCTGATGGGATTGATGGCCCCTTCTTCACGCAACACATTTTCATCTTCAAAACAACGGACCACATGAATGATCGCATCCACTTCGCGGATATTACCTAAAAATTTATTGCCCAGTCCTTCACCTTTACTTGCACCGCGTACAAGACCGGCAATATCAACGATTTCTAATTGTGTAGGAACGATCTTGTCAGGTATCACCAGTTCGGCAAGTTTGCTCAGCCGGTAATCAGGTACATCAACGAGTCCTACATTCGGTTCAATGGTACAAAACCGATAATTGCTGGCCTGTGCCTTGGCGCTGTTGCTAACTGCGTTAAATAGAGTTGATTTACCCACATTCGGTAATCCCACAATGCCTGCTTGTAAAGCCATAATTCAGAGTTTAGTTGACAGATGGTAGAAGACAGAAGGCATTGGATACCTGTCATCTGTCAACCTTTACCTAACATTTGTTTTTTCGAGCGGCAAATATAGCTTCATTTAAGGGCAAATGGCGGTAAAAGTTAACGGATGAAACATGACAGGTACGGAAACTGTCATGTTTCATCCGTTAACAGTTTTAAGGGCTACAAATTGTCCTCGGGAACGTCAACCACCCATTTTATCAGCCTGGCAAGGCCTTTTTGGTTAGCTGCTTTGGCGCGGATGGACCAGAGGCCACCTGTCAACAGGTGGACCTTGGTAAAACCATTGTCTGCCAGTAGTTTGGCAGATTGAAATGCTTCGGGATTACTGCCAAATGTATAGAGGATAATGTCTTTATTTTTATAGGCATCTAATTCGCCGAGTTTGTTATGAAGTTCTGCTGACGGGATATTGACCGCATTTTTGATATGTCCGGTATTCAGGTGCGCCATCATTTTGGATTGATTTTTGAACTCATCTTCAGACCTCACGTCCAGGATATAAATTCCTGGATCCGCTGTAAGCATTTTGTCCATTTCAACGGCTGATACATAAGCAAAATGATTTGGCTGCTCCCATAACTGCTTTCTCATAGGCAGTTCTTCTTCTGAAGCACTCATCCATTGGCTCATACCATTGAAAGCCGCATTTACATTTGTATAGCCGTTGTCCGTTAATAATTTTGCACCAAGGTTGGTTTCCCTTCCGAAATCTGCCACTACTAATATTGGCATGTCTTTAGGCACCCTGTTGAGCGATGACGGTAATTGCGCCAAAGGAATATTGACTGCGCCTTTTAATCTTCCCTGTGCATTGGCTGAAATATCTCTGGATATACCTTCGAAGGCGGAGTCATTTCTCACATCGAGTATAAAAACATTTTCTTTTGCTGTCATCAGTCTTGAAACTTCCTTCGGTGATAATAACCCGAACCGGTTACTGGTTTCGTATAGATTCGCAGCACAAGGTATTATTGTGTTTTTCAGTAAATTGAATTCAGTCATCGCCCCATTAACATTGATCACATGCGCAAAGCCACTGTCAGTAAGTAGTTTGGAGCATATGCGGCTCCGCTGGCTATGCGAACAGATCACGAAAATGGGTTTGTTCTGATAGGTTCGTATCTCATTCATACGGTTTTTAAGCTCGTCAATAGTGATATTATAAGCGCCTTTCAAATGGCCGATATTCAAACTCGCGCTAACTGATGTATCCCTGAATTCACCAAGACTGCGCACATCCAAAATGAGCCGGTCAGGATTTTTTTGTAAAGAATCGCACAGGTCATCAATAAAAACGGTCTTAAAAGCGATGTTATCGTTTTTAAATTGAGCGAATAGGGTTTGTGATGCTGTAATCACGAGTAAAACAAGCAATAGGTTGTGTTTCATATAGAAAATTATTTTTACCTCAGAGGCGCTGAGGATTGCGCTGCGTCTCAGCGCCTGAGGTTATTTTTTCAAATAGGTACAGTAATATATTATCAATTAGCATTTCCAAAAAGAGAATTGGGATGAACGGTGTATTTGCTTATTTTAACTGTCAGAAAAATACATCGTATGGCTTTAAATTATGTATGGATATTGTTTTTCGTCATCGGCCTCGTAATCGCACTGTTTAAACTGATTGTATTTCACGATTACGAGATCTTTAAAAAACTGGTGGAAGGCATTTTCGATTCGTCCAAATCTGCGGTAATGGATATCGGTCTTCCGCTAACCGGTGTGATGGTGTTTTTTATGGGACTGATGAATATTGGAGAGAAAGCAGGCGCCATAAATTTTTTAGCCAGGCTGCTCAATCCATTTATGAAAAGGCTTTTTCCAGAAGTGCCGGATAAACATCCGGCGATGGGACAAATGGTTATGAACTTCAGCGCTAATATGCTGGGATTGGACAATGCCGCTACGCCCTTTGGCTTAAAAGCTATGAGCAGCCTGCAGGAGCTTAATCCTTCCAAAGATAC
>JBBRHM010000176.1:0-6273 GCA_038222655.1 Chitinophagales bacterium
GGCGGGTCCCTGGTTAAAATTTCGTGGCCACCTCGATAATATCAGTAACAATATGCTGATTGGTGCGGTTAATTTTTCGAATGAAAAAACGGATACTGTAAAAAACCAGATCACCGGTGTGTATGGACCCGTGCCTGCTACCCAGCGTGCTTATAAAGCCGCTGGCATAGGAACCATTGTAGTGGGCGATGAAAATTATGGCGAAGGAAGTTCACGTGAACATGCAGCCATGGAACCACGCTTTTTAGGCGTACGTGCCATATTGGTAAAATCATTTGCCCGTATTCACGAGACCAATCTTAAAAAGCAGGGAATGCTCGCATTAACTTTTGTAGAAAAAACGGATTACGATAAAATACAGGAAGATGATACGATTGACATATTAGGACTGACAGCTTTTGCACCGGGTCAACCGCTAACATTAGTCTTCCATCATGCCGATGGAACACAAAACCTGATTTATGTTAATCACACTTATAATGAACAGCAGATAGAGTGGTTCAAAGCCGGTGCAGCCTTGAATATTATTCGCAGGCAGGTTGCCGGTTAAGGAGTTGGAGCGCTCTTATAGATTTGCTCGCTAATTACTATAGGAAAAAAAATCCCGCTTCAATAGCGGGATTTTTTTGTAAGTGAACCTAATTTTAATTTTTCGGAAAGTTCGGATCTGCTTTCACTTCATTGATCTGTTGCATATGGCGGTTACTATGTGCCCCGATAAATAAAATCATTTGGTAACTGTCAAATACACCAATCGGCAATGGGTTAATATGATTTCTAAGGTCATCTTTTGTAGCGTTTACATAGTCGATCAGTTTATCGCGGTTTTTACTGAATGATTCCCAGGCTTCTGTTACTGATTTATAGGGCGTATTAACCGGTTCAAATGGTGCAAACGTTTTTACCTTGGTAGAACGGTCTTCAATATTTTTAATTACATCTTCATCTTTCATTTTTACATCTACCCTTTTCTCTGGCGTAGCCGGACTTTTTAATCCCGCATCTACCATACCCCATAGCATCTGTTCACTTATGGCAATATGCTTCAGACAATCTTCTACACTCCACCTGTCCGGTGCAGGTTTAAATTTCAGTTGTACCTCGCTGAGACCCTGTGTAGCATCCCATATACTTTTTTTAGTTTCTTTGAGAAAATCAGTCGCTACCTTTCTTTCCTCTTTGGTAAGAGTGGTATCAGATACAGAAAAAGAAAGGAATAGACAGGCCGATAATAAAAAAATCAGTTTTTTCATGGTAATTAGTTTTGGTTAAAAAATATATATGAATAAGTTCAATTGCCGTGATAAGATACTACGAAAGAAATTAAAAAACAATACGCACTATACTTTGTTAGTATTGATTCCCAATTTTTCAAAAAAATCAAAACCCTCTATTTCCCTTACTTCGCCAGGCAGCAGATTTCCTAACTGAATACCTTCAATAGAAATACGTATTAACCGCTTGCACCGGTGGTGTACAGCTGCTACCATTTTCCTTACCTGGTGAAATTTTCCTTCGGTCAATGTAATGTGTAACCATGTGCTGGGAACATCTTCACGCAACACATAGCCGGAAGAAAATAATTTTTCTGGTTTGGGAACAATAGTTACTTCGCAAGCAGTGGTTATGTATTCTCCTCCTCCTTTTACACGAATGGAAACTCCGGTTCTGAGGCGCCCGATACTTTCTTTGCTGATAACATTTTTTACCTGAACCAGGTATGTTCTGGTATGCGGAACTTCGCCCTGGAATAATAACCGGGTTACCCTTTTATCGGTGGTTAGTAAGAGTAATCCTTCTGAATGATTATCAAGTCTGCCAATCGCATGCGTTCCTTCGGGGAAATTAAAATTCAGATCACCTAATAATTTCACATCATGGGTGCTTGTAAACTGCGATACCATATTGTAAGGCTTATTGAGAATGAAATACCGGTGTAGCAACATAGGGGAAAATTAGTTATTAATAATTAGCAATAAGTAATAACATTGCTATTGGAAAATAATTTTATGGAACCTACTTCCAATGATCCGCTGCATGGAAAGACACTTGAAATGATTGTTACAAAGTTAGTAGCACATTTTGGCTGGGAAGCTTTGGGGCAACATATCCCCATCAATTGTTTTAATAGTAATCCCAGCATCAAATCCAGTCTTACTTTTTTGCGTAAAACACCCTGGGCACGTAAAAAAGTGGAGGAACTGTATATACGAATGGTGGAAGAATAATCACCTCAAGCAACATTTACGGCTTTTTCCTCGTCTATACATTTTCCTTTGTATAACTTTAGTCGTGGACCAATTCTTTTGTTATGAAAAATGCAAATAAGGCAATCCTTGCAGGCATCTTAGTGCTGGTCATCAGCTGTAACAAAAACAGTGGTGACAGCAGTAGCACCTCAAGTAACGATGCTGCCAATCCAAAATACGACCTGGTAAGCGGCGCTTTTACTGTATCTCCTTTCGATACGGCAGATGTAAGGGCCATTATACCACTTGGTAACCTGAATCCTACTGCACACGTATTTCCATCCGACCATATGTATTTTATTTGTGCCAGCAATAAACCTACGCTGGAAATTAAATCCCCCGGTAATGTTCATATACTAAAAATTTCGAGAGGCGTTTCAAACGGTGGTTCTATAAATAATTTAACGGAATACACCATTGCATTAGGATCAGAAAACAGTTTTATGTACTGGTACCATGTAAGTAATCTTTCCCAACGTTTGCTTACAGGGGTTAATAATTTTGTTGGGGCCACTTGTGACCCTGCTTATACAACCGGTGGAATAACGTATCAGGGATGTTATGTATATCCTGTATCGCTATCAGCTACAGCCGGGGAAACAATTGGCATAGCCAATATCAGGGGTGGCTCTGGTGGTATGGATATGGGAGTTTACCTCAAAAACATTGGCGCTAACCCACTTGAATATTTTGATGCACAGTCGCGAGCCATGCTAGAAGCCAAACTCGGCAGTAATGATGGAAGAATCAAACGTACAGTGCCCCCGGTTTGTGGTGAGTTTAATTATGATATTGCCGGAGCTGCAATAGGTAATTGGGTAAAGACAGGTTTCCCGAGAATACCCGAAGACAATAATATTGCCTTAGTAAAAGATAATATCACGCCTGCCATACAGGTTTTTTCTGCAGGCAATACATTGCCTGGTTTATCCAGCGGCACTTATTATTTTATTCCAAAATCCACAGGTATCATCAACCGGAATTTTGCTGAGGTTACACCAGATGGTAATACCTATTGTTATACAATGGACCTACTGGGTTTTGTAAATTCAGGCAACTCAATACCTAATAGTTCTATCATCATTAAACTGGAAAAAAATACTACCCTCTCCGCAGAAAAAAGAAACTGTGATTGTAGCTGTACGCCTTACGCATTTACATCTAATAAGGTAACTTATACAAGATAACAATATAGAATTTATTCGAAGCCTAACCGAGCCATAGTGTCCTTGTATGCAACTTTTTTTCACAAAAGGTGCATTTGTGTTAGGCATTTATACTTAATAACGCTTCATTCTTAACCCAAGAATTAATTTTACAAAAAAGAACTCTTTATTTTTGCGCTAGACTTTTCATCCATGCTCATTACCACCACCGACATACAACTCTATGAAATACTAAAACAAAAACTTGGCAGCAAGGAGGCAGAGGCATTGGTTGGTTTCGTGGATGCCCGCATAAAAGAAAGCAATGAACAGAATGTAAAAACACTTGCTACAAAAGAAGATCTAAAAGATTTAGAACTAAGATTGTCTGTAAAAATATCCGATACTAAAACAGATATCATCCGCTGGGTATTTGCTTTTTTTATCCCTCTGATGCTTGCGATTATTGGATTGTATGTAAGGAAATAATCAACCACTTTTAAAAAAAATTATAGGATTTGGTAATTTTTTCATCTAACCCCTTGCAGATAGCATAGCAGTTACATTATTTACTCTTTTTTCTTAATACTAAAAAGTAACCAACCTACTGGCTGGCTGGAAGCCAAAAAAAATCAAGTGCAATCAAACCCACAAAAAAGCCCTCACAAAAAATATGAGGGCTCATTATTTTAAAAAATCCGTTATTTTATTTTACTTCTTCAAACTCCGCATCAGTCACAGTTTCACCACCACCCTGTGCTCCTGCATTTGCCTGTGCGCCTGCATCAGCCCCCGGTTGTTGAGCGCCTGCACCGTCTGCCTGTGCTTTATAAATTTCCTCGCTCGCAGCTGTCCAGGCAGTATTCATTTCAGCCATGGCGGCATCTACGGCTGCAATATCCTGGTTCTTGTGTGCCTCTTTTAATTTTTCGAGAGCTGCCTCAATAGGTACTTTTTTCTCTGCTGATATTTTCTCGCCAAACTCCTTGAATTGCTTTTCTGTCTGAAAGATCATACTATCCGCTGCATTCAGTTTTTCCACTTTTTCACGTGCTTCTTTATCAGTTGCTTCATTGGCTTTTGCTTCAGCTTTCATTTTCTCTACTTCTTCTTTGCTCAAGCCGCTTCCTGCTTCAATACGGATCTTCTGTTCTTTACCAGTGCCTTTATCTTTTGCACTTACATGCAGCATACCATTAGCATCAATATCAAAAGTTACTTCAATCTGTGGTACACCTCTTGGAGCCGGTGGAATTCCATCTAGGTTAAACATACCTAAACTCTTATTCTGGTTGGCCATAGGTCTTTCACCCTGTAATACATGGATCTGTACACCGGGCTGGTTATCGCTGGCAGTAGAATATACTTCTGTTTTTTTGGTAGGGATAGTAGTGTTGGATCCGATCATGGTTGTCATGATACCACCCATAGTTTCAATACCAAGGCTTAAAGGCGTTACATCTAACAGCAAAACATCTTTTACTTCGCCTGTTAACACAGCGCCCTGTATGGCGGCACCTAAGGCAACTACTTCATCCGGGTTTACACCCTTGTTGGGCTTTTTGCCAAAGAATTTTTCTACAATTTCCTGTACTTTAGGAATACGGGTTGATCCACCAACCAAAATCACTTCATTAATATCTGAAGTGTTATAACCCGCATCTTTCAATGCATCTTCACAGGGTTTTAAACAACGCACAAATAATTTATCAGCTAACTGCTCAAATTTTGCACGACTTAATTTTACCACCAGGTGCTTAGGTACACCATCCACAGCGGTTACATAGGGAAGATTGATTTCTGTTTCTGCAGAAGAACTCAGTTCAATTTTTGCTTTTTCGGCGGCTTCTTTCAAACGCTGCAAAGCCATCGGATCCTTTCGAAGGTCGATCGCTTCCTGTGATTTGAATTCCTCAGCCAGCCAGTCCATAATCACTTTATCAAAATCATCACCACCCAGGTGCGTATCACCATTAGTTGATTTTACTTCAAATACCCCATCCCCCAATTCGAGGATGGAAATATCGAATGTTCCACCTCCCAGGTCAAATACCGCAATCTTCTGATCCGCATGTTTTTTATCCAGTCCATAGGCCAGTGCCGCAGCAGTAGGCTCATTCACAATACGGCGAACAGTCAGACCCGCAATTTCACCGGCTTCTTTGGTTGCCTGGCGTTGTGCATCATTAAAATATGCCGGAACGGTTATTACTGCTTCATTTACCTCATGCCCAAGGTAATCTTCAGCTGTTTTCTTCATTTTCTGAAGAATCATGGCAGAAATTTCCTGTGGGGTATATAAACGGTCGTCTATCGCTACCCTGACGGTATTATTGTCACCTTTGGCCACTTTATAGCTCCAATGGCTTATCTCCTCCGTCACTTCGTCGTAACGGCGACCCATAAAACGTTTTACACTGCTTATGGTATTCTGAGGATTGGTGATAGCCTGTCTTTTAGCAGGATCTCCCACTTTGCGCTCCCCGTTTTTCAGAAATCCCACGACTGAAGGCGTAGTTCTGCGCCCTTCGTCATTTGCAATCACTACCGGCTCGTTACCTTCCATAACGGCCACACAACTATTTGTTGTTCCCAGATCAATACCTATTATTTTGCCCATATTGTTGAATTTCAGATTAATAATCACTTTTATTTGTCAATCACCATGCCATCCATCTGAAGGATGCAAAATTGTCAGTGAAAATATTTAGGACCTTACATTATAACAGATTTACATAAGAAAATGGGGATATTTTATGCCAAATGATGTCTATGCACACATAGAAGTTATTAACTTCACTCCGGACTTACGCTACGCGGATTAGTATCCTTATAGGAAAGCCCCCTCAAAATCCAATCCTGGATGAACCTATCGTTCA
>JBBRHM010000177.1:0-6041 GCA_038222655.1 Chitinophagales bacterium
CATGTGTATTCAACCCTTCGCTTAAATAAAACGTATGAATTTGAACCCATAGCACCGGGATTGGATCCGCAATTTGCAAAATATGTAAAAGGGGGTCAGGCAAATTTATGGACCGAGCAGGTATACAATATGCGTCATGCAGAATACATGACCTGGCCAAGAGGATTAGCCGTTGCTGAATCAGTATGGTCTCCAAAAGAAAAAAAGAACTGGAATCATTTTTTCAATAAAGTAGAAAATCATTTTGGGCGACTGGATATGGCACAGATCAAATATGCACCCAGTGTATATGATCCTATTTTTATGGTAAGCAAAACGGCTGATAAACAATTAAAGATTGAGTTGGGTAAAGAAGTAGAAGCGCTGGATATTTATTATTCGTTTGATAATACTTTCCCCGATAATTTTTATCCGAAATATACAACGGCTTTGATACCGCCTAAAGATGCAGTTATGCTGAAAGTAATTACATACAAAGGAAACAAACCGGTAGGTAGAATGATTGCTATGCCAATTGCTGAATTAAAAAACAGGGCAGATAAAGTAAAATAAAAATTAATGGTATTAATTGAGTAAGCCCGATTAAGGAACATAGGAGAATGAGGCGAAGTTTACAACATAGCCTGTCAGCATTAAAGGGGGTTGCAAAGAGAATTTCTCTGTGTACCCCCTTTCTTTGTATGCTCAGTGTTGAAAAACAGTATGTATCTGTTACAGGGGTTTCAAAGGGCCTTAATAATCAAAACCAATAAGCTTTAGCGCCCATCCTTCTTCAATACCTGATGATGTTTAAAAAATACTGGGAAATGATAAAAATCAATCAGTAAATAGCGTTAAACTCTATTCCCTCAATTTTTTTCTGCTTATTTTTATAGTTATTGGATTTTGAATATCCTTATACACCAGGCAATAGGATGCATAGTCAGTTTACCAGGGTTATCAGTCATGAAAAAATACAGCATTGCCTTTTTATTTTTCTGTTTCTTCTTTCAGCCATCTTTTGCGCAGTTATGCACGGGCAGTCTCGGCGACCCGGTAGTAAATATTACCTTTGGAAACGACAATACACCTAAAGGACCTTTAAAACCAGGCGTTACTAATCTTGTCTATACTACCAATTGCCCCAATGATGGTCAGTATAACATTACCAATTTATCTTTCGGTTGTTTTAATAATACTTGGTTCTTACTGGCAGGAGATCATACCGGCGATGTAGGCGGACGTTTTATGGTGGTCAATGCCTCATTCGAACCCAGCGATTTTTATGTGGATACAGTAACCGGGTTATGCGGTAATACAGTATATGAGTTTGCTGCATGGGCAAGCAATGTATTGAAACCTACTTCCTGTAATTTTCAGGGTATTAATCCCAATCTTACATTCAGCATAGAGACCCTAACGGGAACCGTGATAAAAAAATTTAGTTCGGGAGATATTTCTTCCGGCACGGAAAAAACATGGAAACAATTTGGTACTTTTTTCAGCACCCCTGCAGGATCCGGAACGGTAGTACTCCGTATCACCAATAATGCAAAAGGCGGGTGCGGGAATGACCTGATACTGGATGATATTACTTTTAGGCCCTGCGGACCCAAAGTTACCGCACAGATTGCCAATGACCCCAGCATGTATATTGATGTGTGTGAAAATGATAAAAAAGATTTTCAGTTTACGGCTTCTTATTCTGCCGGTTTTGTTGATCCTGTTTTGCAGTGGCAGCTTAGCAAGGATACAGGTAAAACCTGGGTGGATATTGCTGGAGAGCAGGGAATTACCTATACCAGAAAAGCTACCGGTGCGGGCCGATACCAATACCGCGTGGCGATTGCCGAAAGAACAAATTTTTCTTCTACACGTTGCCGGATTGCCTCTAATACAACTACTATTACCATTAACCCTTCGCCAAAAGCACCCGCTAATACCAGTGTATTGGGTTGTTTAAATAGTGATACCCGACTCGATGCAGTGCAGGCATCTGATTATACGTATCAATGGTCAGGTCCAATTGGGTTCTCCTCTACGTTGGCTTATGTACTATTGCCTTCTATAAAGTATACCGATTCGGGCTTGTATAAAGTAACGGTAAGTATACTCGGTTGCACAAGGACAGATAGTTTTTATGTAAAAGTTTTTCCCGGTACAAAAGCGATCTTAGGTCCGGATGCAAATATCTGTGTGGGCAAGGGTATTACTTTAACGGCTTCAGGCGGTATTAAATATGACTGGACGCCGGCGACGGGATTATCCGATACGCGTTCCGCCAATCCTTTTGCCTCGCCTTTGGATACCTCAGTATATAAAGTTGTTGTTACAAACCAGTTTGGTTGTAAAGATTCGGGAAATATCAACGTGAATATCTGGAAAAAACCAGTAGTGAATGCAGGACCTGATCAAAGGGTATTTGAAGGCGTTCCGGTAATGTTAAACGGAACAGTGGGAGGCACGTCTATTAGTTATGCCTGGTCGCCCTTAATTTTTATTCAGAACAGCAGTACGCTTACACCCATTGTAACACCCAATGAAAATATAAGCTATACCCTAACGGGAATGTCTGATTTAGGATGTGGTACGGCTACGGATGAAGTAACCATATTTCTCTATAAAACAGTGAGGGCTCCCAATGTTTTTTCACCTAATGGAGATGGAATAAATGATAGCTGGGTAATTTCCGGTTTAGATAGTTACCCTGAATCCATTGTGAAAGTATATAGCAGAGGCGGGCAGCTTGTGTTCCAGTCAAAAGCCAATGAAAAAAATTGGGATGGCAATTTCAATAATAGGCGCCTGCCCGTTGGAACGTATTATTACCTGATAGACCTGAATATAGGGCAGCCGCAGATGTCAGGATGGGTAGTGATTATACGATAAAAATCTTCCCCTTAAATTACTTTTATTCCGATTCTTTCTTTGTAAATTGTTGGTAACCAAAATCAAGATAAGATGGCAACTACCAGAAGAAAATTTCTTCACACGTTAGGAAGTTCCGGTTCTTTACTGCTGGCAGGATTACCGGCTTTTGCAGACAGCAAAAATATTCAAACACTTTTATCAAAAGTAAAAGTAAGTGCCAATGATAAAGTAAGAATCGCATTGATCGGTTCCGGAATCATTGGGCACCATGACACAGAAACGGCGCTTAAAGTGCCCGGCGTAGAGTTGGTAGCCGTAGCCGATCTTTATCAGGGAAGATTAGACAGGGCCAAAGAAAAATGGGGCAACCATTTATTTGTAACCCGCAACTATAAAGAAATACTGGAAAGAAAAGATGTGGATGCCGTATTGGTCTGCACCTGTGATCACTGGCATGATCATATCACCATCGATGCACTCAAAGCTGGGAAGCATGTGTATTGCGAGAAGCCAATGGTGCATCATGTGGAAGAAGGATTGGCCGTTGTGGCTGCACAAAAAGCAAGCGGGAAAGTGGTGCAGGTAGGCAGCCAATCTGCAAGTTCTGTTCTCTTTTTAGAAGCGCAGAAATATTTTAAACAGGGCATTGTGGGAGATCTTGCCTATGCAGAATCTTATAACGACAGGAACTCTGCTAATGGTGCCTGGCAATATACGATTCCATCCGATGCGAGTACGAAAACCATTGATTGGGATATGTTTCTGGGCGATGCCCCTAAAGTAGCATTTGATCCAGTACGTTTTTTCCGCTGGCGCAATTATAAAGCCTATGGTACGGGTGTGGCAGGTGATTTGTTTGTTCATAATTTTACGGGCCTGCATACCGTTACCAGTTCAATTGGCCCTACACAGGTCTATTCATTAGGGTCGTTAAATTATTGGAAAGATGGCAGAGATGCTTACGACCTGGTAACCGGAATAATGAAATATCCCAAAACTGAACAGCATAATGCATTTCAGTTTTATACCCGTGTAAACCTGGCAGATGGAGCCGGGGGCGGACAGGCAACACGTTTTATAGGAACAGAAGGTGTAATAGAAGTGAGGGGTAACAGTATTGTGATCAAACACTTCAAAAGGGCTGTGGCACCCAGTATTGGGGGCTATGATTCATTAGAAAGTTTTCCTAAAGCCATGCAGGAATCTTTATTGAAGGACTATAATGCAAAATACACTTCAGAAGAACGTAAATCTAAAATGGGGGATGAGATCATATTTGAACAACCCAAAGGTTACGATTCGCGCTTGGATCATATGATCAATTTTTTTGAAGCAGTAAGAACTGCAAAACCTATTTTAGAAGATGCTTCCTTTGGCTTGCGGGCAGCGGCGCCAGCACTGCTTTGTAATGTGAGCGCGGAAAAACAAAAAGCGATCAACTGGAATCCGCAAACTATGCAGGTGATGTAAATTGGGAAAGGTAGTTTTTTATGGCTATTACTAATCTAAAATGCCATTCCGACTCCTTGAGTACGGGATGGCATTTTAGATTTTTTAAGATGGTATATTGAGTAAGAATTTTTGTGGGCCGTAAGTTCCTTCCCAATGAACTTTCCTACACTCATTAGAATACGTGGGCTAAAAATATTTTTAAGTTTTTTTCTTTTGTGTCAAAAATGTCATCATATTCTAATCTTTAGGCTCCCACAACTGAATTTTATTTCCTTCCATGTCTAAAATATGAACAAATTTTCCATAATCGTATGTTTCAATTTTGTCTACGATAGTTACGTTTTCCTTCCTTAATTCTTCAACTAATGCTTCTAAATTTTCAACTCTATAGTTTATCATAAAGTCTTTTATTGAAGGCTCAAAATATTTTGTGTTTTCTGCAAAAGGGTTCCACTGGGTAAGTCCCTTTTTAGTGCTGTCATCACTTTGCCGCCATTCAAAGCTTGTTCCATAGGGGCCTGTGTCAAACCCGAGGTGTGTTTTATACCATTCGTTTATTGCTTTTGGGTCCTTACATTTGAAGAAAATACCTCCAATTCCAGTTACCTTTTTCATTTTTATATTTTTTTTGTTAACTATGATTGTCTTAAAAGCGAAACCTAATAGAAACGAAGCAGTAATAAGTGTTATAGTCAATAATATTTTTTTCATTGTCTATAAATTTTTTCTTAATAAATTTCCATTATAGTTTGTCAATTAAAACTACAACTTAAAATTATTCTGCTGTTGTAGGATCAATGATTGTCATGACTTCACATACTGAGTTTGCAGGAAAGCCACCTTGTTTTGCATGTTCACGAACCATTTCTTCATTGGGTGCAATATAGACACAGTAGATTTTATCTCCTGTCACATAACTCTGTAACCACTGAATTTGTGGCCCCAAATTACTTAACACTCCGCAAGAAGTTTGTGAAATTCCTTTTAATTGTTCGGCTGTTAATTTACCCGCACCTGGGATTTCTCTTTCGATTACATACTTTGGCATAATGATAGGTTTTAAGTGTATTTCCTACTCGTATGGCTTTTCGGTTTCGCCCCGTTTGAATAATGGTAGCTGGTCTCCATATTTTAAAGGTAATACAATCATTTAGTCAGTAGTAGTGCATCAGTTGATTCTTATTCCGTAGGCCAGAAATTCGGCAAACCCATGATACTAGCAGCATTTTTTTTACTGTTGTTGTGATAACGTTGCCAACAGATTTTCCAGGTAGTTCAATGTCATAGTAAATCCTCCCTGGAAGCCCATTTCAATCATCTTCTCCATGCGTTCAAGGGATTCATTGATAATAGTAATACTAACTTTTGTTGTTCCGTTTAGTTCGCTAAAAGTCAGATCCCAGTCAGAACCTGGCAATTCAGGGGTTTCATCTTTGTCTGCAAAAGCATTTAACATTTTGAAATTGGTTCTTGGACTTATGGAAGTAAATTTCTGAATTGACCAATGCTCTTCTCCTTCCGGGCTTACCATAGCATAAAATCTTCGCCCACCAACTTCAAAATTCATAAACTTTGTTTTTGATGCCCAGGGTTTAGGTGCCCACCATTGGTCAAGAATTTCTTGTTTGGTAAAAGCATCCCATACCAGCGAAAGCCCGGCATCAAATTCTCTGTTTACGAATACTGTTTTTGTTGTTTTGTCAACGGTAAAGTCAAATAGCAAATCATTTTTCATTTTT
>JBBRHM010000178.1:0-6030 GCA_038222655.1 Chitinophagales bacterium
TTCAGCTCCCTGATTTTTCAAATCAAGAATAGCTTTTTCAAACAGCATTTTTACCTGTGGATCAGGATTTCTTTCACTTAAAATTCTTAGTACACCTAACCTTGCGCCTTGTAAACCATTCTTATCTAAAAACTGCGTATAGTTAACTGGTATTTTTCCAATACTTTGTTTAGTTAAGGTATCAGCAGGATCATAACCCGCAAGTACTTCCAGCATTTTAGCAGCGTCTTCCACCGTGCGTGTCATCGGTCCCCCTACATCATTTCTAAGATACAGAGGCGCGATACCTTCGCGGCTTATTAAACCGATTGTTGTTCGAAAACCTACCAGCGAGTTATGAGAAGAAGGTCCGCGTATGGAATTGCCTGTATCCGTTCCCAGTCCTACCAAACCAAAGCTGGCAGCTATGGCAGCGGCTGTTCCACCGCTTGATCCCGCAGGAACATAGAGTAGATTATAAGGATTTAATGTTTCACCCGCAAGCGAACTTATGGTAACGCGGGGGCTGAACGCCCATTCTGCCATATTTGATTTTGCCAATACAATAGCTCCTGCATCTATGATCTTTTTTACCATGGTGGCATCTTTTGCGGGAACAAACCCTTTCATGGCAAGAGAGCCTGCGGTGGTTTGCAGTCCGGCTGTATTGTAATTATCTTTTACAATAACCGGCACGCAAAACAGTGGCCGCATTTTTTTAGTTTTGCGCCACTCTTTATCCAATAAGCGTGCAGTGGCTAATGCGCTGGGATTGGTTAGAATAACGGAGTTTAGTTTGGTTGATTGATCATAGGTTTCAATCCTCGTAAGGTAAGCCTTCACTACCTGCTCGCAACTGCAGCCACCTTCTTTAATGCTGTTCTGAATTCCTGCAATGGTGGCTTCAAAAACAGTAAGGCCCGGATCATTGGTAACCGTTGTCTTTTGAATTTTAGGAATACAGCCTTGTAAGCTGATAAGCGCAGACAGAAATAAAAATAGGCAGTGTTTAGGTAAGTTTTTTTGCAAGAAGTTATTATTAAAATTAAAAAAAGAATAAGCTTACTGTTAAAGGTAATGACTGATAGTATATAATCAAACGAGATAGCTGGGATTGATGTTATACGCCCAACAGTTTAAACAAATAATTCAGGAATCGTTTAGCTGATTGCCCGGAAAATGTTGCTGTTAAGGCTACCCGTTTTATCCTGATCTGCCTGCTCCATCACTGCTTGGTAATTTTTTTCTTCGTCAGGTGCAAAGAATATCTCTGTTAAAGGTTTGGCTTTTTAGGTTTAACCGGGTTGCTGAATGGATTGGCTCCCTGAACTTTTAATTTCCGGCGATACACTTTACGCCCACAGGATACATACAGCCTGTCAAAATCAGCGCCACCAAAACAACAATTGGAAGCCTGCCCGTCCGGCAGCGGTAAAATAGCATTTACCCGGCCTATCTGATCAAGCACCTGTATTCCTGACCTGGAAGTTGTGTAAACCCGGCCGGCAGTATCGCATTTAATACCATCTGGCCATGCATTGTCATCTGTATCCAGTGAATGTAACCAACCATAATGTTGTTTGTATGCCAGCGTTCCGTCAGGCTGAATTTTATAGACCCATACCCAATGAGAAGTAGATTCTGTAACATATAATTGCGTTTGGTCGGGTGTAAGTGCAATACCGTTAGCGAATTTTAATCCTTCATCCACGACTATTTTTTCTCCATTGGGCCTAATCAAAAATAATTTGCTCGGTTTCTCACGTCCATCCGGTGCGGTAACATATACATTGCCATTGTTGGTTACCACCAGGTCGTTACCGGAAATACTATCTGCAACAACTGTTTCTTTTTCATTGGCATCGTAACTGATGATTTGTTTTGTTGCACCCGCCACTACATAGCGTTTTCCATCAGGGCCAAAACAAGTGCCGCTGCCTCTTTTAGCATCAAGCGCCAGTGTTGTCAATTTTCCATCCAGTCCCACTTTGTAAGTTTTTGAATTTGGAATATCCTGGAAAAAAACTTCCCCTTTTGCATTGGCGGCGGTGCCTTCGGTAAATCCATAACCTTCCCCAACGAGTTCCCAGTTTTCACCGGGGATCAGGATATCATTGAGGTATTGGTTTTTTGAATTTCCTTTTGTAACGGTTTTGGGCCAATCTTTCCAAAGCCAGCGCATAGCATCGGGGAAAACAGAGGATCCCTGCCTGCCGTTATGACCATCTTCACCCCAAATATGTTTTATTTCGTAACCGGAAAAACTAAGGGCGCGTTCCATCGATTCATTGGCTTTCCACCAATCACCTCCATAATGATTATTGTCATTCGATCCATCCTGCAAAAAAATACGGATCGGTTTAGGTTCGTATTTTCGGATGAGTGTTGGATAACGATCACCTCCGCGAAGCCCAACATACGTGCCAATTGCGCTGAACACTCTTGAAAATTCTGAGGGTTTTTCCCAGGCGGCGGTAAAAGCGCAAATGGCGCCGCTGCTGGATCCGCCGATGGCCCTGTCGTTCCCGCTTTTTGATAAATGTATCACCCGTCCATCGCTTGTTTTTTGTTTTTCCACTTGGGGCAGAATTTCTTCCAGTATAAAACGAACGTATGCATCTCCCAGTCCATCGTATTCAAAGCTCCGGTTGAAACGGTCAAGTGAAGTTTCCGCATTGCTTGCTATCACGCGTCCAGGTGTAACAAAAACGCCAATGGTAATCGGCATCTCATTGTTGTAAATTAAATTATCAAATACAGTTGGCGCTTTCCATTGAATGCCATCCTGGTTTACATATACACAGGCCGGCTTATCCGCGCGGTATTGCACTGGCACATATACCCAATATTCCCGCCATGTTCCGGGAAAGAATTTAGAATTTTCAAAAATAAATTTTAATACTTCACCCTTTGGTACGCCCGCATGTTCAACGGAAGCAGAATCTACCGGGTAATTTATTAAAGGGGCCTGGGCAGGGACTATTGTTTGGAAGCAGAGGAACAGGGGCAACAATAATTTGTACATGTGAACTTATTTAGATGAGCGGTAATTAACAAAATACAATGTAATTTGTATTTTGCCACTATTTGCATTGGAAATAAAAATTATATTCAGGTGAACAAATATGTTTATGAGATACCTGTTACTTGCTTTGCTGACGATCCTGTCTGGGATGTTCTTCCATGATACCCGACAGGAGGTCAAAGCCCCGAACGCTGCGTGCCTTAGACTAAACCTAACTGACATGATAAAATTTTCAATTATTTCGGTACTGTTACTTTTTCAAATTTCTGTTTTTACACAGAAGCCAAGAGCCAGAGATATTGGAATTCCATTTGACGGCAATACAGGAAAGTTCAACGCAATTACAGATGTAAAAGGTGTTGAAGTGGGGTATAGCACCCTTATTTCCGGACAAGGTAAAAACGTTAGAGGAAAAGGACCTGTGAGGACAGGAGTAACAGCGATATTACCCAGAGGAAGAAGCAATAACCCAGTTTTCGCCAATTGGTATTCTTTGAATGGTAATGGAGAAATGACAGGTACAACCTGGATAACAGAATCAGGATTTTTGGAAACGCCCATTATGATTACCAACACCAATAGTGTAGGTGTTGTAAGAGATGCAGTATTAAAATGGTTTGTAAAAACGGGTTGGTATAAAGAAGATTTTTGGTACACCTATCCGGTAGTTGCCGAAACGTATGACGGTTTTTTAAATGATATTTATGGTTTCCATGTAACAGAGAGTAATGCATACGAAGCATTAGATAGTGCGAAATCAGGATTTCTGCAAGAAGGAAATGTGGGTGGAGGTACAGGAATGATGTGTTTGGGATTTAAAGGTGGAACGGGAACATCCTCGAGAATTGTAAAAATTAAAGACTCAACCTATACGGTTGGTGTTTTAGTTCAGTCAAATTTTGGGGCAAAAAAGAATTTAACCATTGCAGGGGTACCAGTTGGGAAAGAATTAAACGACACCCTGAATTATGAATTTAAAGCCCCACCATCCTATCAGCCAGGTGATGGTTCAATCATCGTTGTGGTTGCTACTGACGCACCAGTATTGCCCCACCAATTAAAAAGAATTGCTGCCAGAGTTCCCATTGGGGTGGGCAAAGTAGGCGGACGTGGAGAGAATGGGTCAGGCGATATTTTTATAGCTTTTTCAACAGCAAACCCTGCAGCTTTTCAAAGAAAAGATTTTACCAGGGTTGATCAACTACCTAATGATTTAATTAATCCGCTTTTTGAAGCAACTGTACAGGCAGTAGAAGAAGCAATTATTAATGCAATGGTATCAGCAGAAACAACAGAAGGTATTAATGGCAATAAAGCGTACCGACTTCCTCATCAATTAGTCATTGACTTATTAAAAAAGTACAATAGGCTAAAGTGATATATGCACCACACGGTCGAGTAAAAAGGGGATTTTGAAAAGAATAGCCGGTTACTAAATTTTGTTTGTATAAACTTTCAGTATGAAAAGAAATATATCCAACCCGTTTTTTATTTATTCTTTATGGAGTAAAATACAACTTATCATACCTATTTCTTTTTGGGTACTTTGGATATATATTTCTGAAACAAATGCAGCAGCTACACAGGCGGTAAAGCAGGCAAAATTTAATTCGTTTTTGCCTCTTTTCTTGAAGAACTATTATGTTATTGCTCTGGTAATATTAATAGCATGTATCATATCAATAATATTGGCTGTGAAAGGGTTGAAAGATAAATCTCCTATTGCGAGCGTATTGAATATCATAACAATTTTTTTTGCTTCAGTGATAGTTCTATTGGAATTATTTTCATTGATGTAATTAATTGAAATCCTAAAAAATCGAAAATGAAGAATTTTATACTTTTGAATGTAGCGGATTTTAGGGAGCTTACAATGTGAAGCTTGAAGAGTACTGTTACAAAACCAAGCTACACTACCGGACTTGACCTAAAATGAAATCACAACTTTTTTTAATACTCAAACGATGCCTGTAAGCAATAAACCTCATTTAGAAAGCGATACCATGACATTTGAACCTTTACTAATTGACGAAGACAAAACCAAAGAGATTTACGCAAACCCTGATTGTCAGGAAATTTTTAAGTCATATCCCGAATACTATTACAAAACTGGTTATAATCCGCCTTGGATTGGATATTTGGTAGTTCATGAGGGTAAGGTTTTAGGTGTTGGTGGTTTTGTAGGACAACCTAAAGATGGTAAAGTAGAAATTGCTTATGGTACATTTAAAGAATATGAAGGACAAGGTATTGCCTCATTTTCTTGCCAACAGCTAGTTTCTATTGCTAAAACAACTGACCCCAAAATTATCATAACTGCAAAGACAGCCCCCGAACATAATGCTTCAACAAAAATTTTACAACGAAACGGTTTTAAATATACTGGAGTAGTACAAGATGAAGGAATTGGTGATGCTTGGGAGTGGGTACAAATAGAATAAGTATGGACTTAAAATCTGGAAATCCCACACACTTGAAACCTCAACAACAGCCAATGGATATAAACAAAAGGAAAATCCGCGAGACATCGAACGAGGAACGTAGTAAAATCATAGGTGAGGAAATAATAGCAGCCCTTCGTAACCCAAAGAACCACGGGAAAACCTGTTAATAAGAGTTTAAGGTTTAAAGTTGTACATTTATCTAGCATCATTTCAGGCTAGAATTTGCAGTATCCCCCAACTGCTTAAAGCCAAGGCCGTAGGCTAAATCCCTATGACAATACTTTGAATATGCAAATTCTTAAATTATTAAAAAATGATTTCAAAAAAGATTCTCCCGAGTTTAATTTTCATATTTCTTTTAAACTTGGTAGTTAAAGGACAGACAGGCTATTATAGAGAAATAAAGAGCTATTCAGATTCACTTTATAACTCTTTTGACAAATTGCAACAAAGAATTGCTCGGCTTTCGTTTGCCGACACTGCAAGGATTAAATGGAATAATCTGCCAGTTGGGCTTAGAGCAAGAAGCGGATTGAATATTGGTAAAATGACTGTAGACCAAAGAAGACTTGTACATAGAAT
>JBBRHM010000179.1:0-5958 GCA_038222655.1 Chitinophagales bacterium
CAATACATTCTTTCCAGTATTCTACTATTTTTTTAACGGTGTTTTCTAACTCCTTGTAGGAACTTGGTTTTTTAAAGAACCCCTGCACTGATAGTGCATAGGCATCAATAACTATTTTTTTATTAGCGGCGGTTGTAAAAAACAAGTAAGGTATACACTTGGTGTGGAGCTGCTCATTGGTGAATATTTTACTTCTTAATTCAAAGCCATCGATTTTAGGCATATTTAGATCCGAGAGGATTAAAAAAGGTTGTACGTCTGTTTTATTCAGGTATTCCAATGCGTCATTACCATCACCGAAATACACTACCTTATTTTCGTAACCCAGCTTGTGAAAAATTTCCACCAGTATTTCCCGGTCGTCAAGATCATCCTCAATTACGATGATTGGGCCACTTTTATTCATAGGTATTTATTAATGTCTGAAGATAATCAATGTCCCAAGATAGAAAGTTAACAGGATTACCAACAGACAAGGTAACCGGTATTTCTATTTGGTGGGCGTAAGTATAATATTACGAAACTCAATGGCCCCATGATCTCCCTGTATAAGTAAGGGGCCCGGCTCTCCTTCCCTGCTATTGATGGCACCGCCTGTAATGCCGGGTATTTCCTGGTTACAGATTACCGTTTTGCCATTAGCCACCACCGTTACCATCCTTCCCAGTAAGGTAATATCATATGATTGCCATTCACCCGCACCCTTTGCCGTCATTTCAGAAGGATACAAAAATCCATATACCGCACTGAAAGCATCATTCAAAGGCTCCATTCCTTTATTGTCTTCTATTTGTACTTCGTAACGACCACGCAGGTAAACGCCACTGTTACTGCCTTTGGGATAGCGGAACTCAATATGCAGTTGAAAATCCGTAAAGCTTTTGTCAGTAACCAGGTTGGAGCCAGATTTAGCGCTTTGCAAAATACCATCAACAGCCTTCCATTGATTATTGCCGAGGGCATGCCAACCGGTGAGGTCAGTACCATTAAATAATTGTAGCGGCTCACCCCATACCGGTTCAGATTCCCTCTGAAGCCGGGGTGCACGTACGGCGGTAAAATTGTATTTTTTTCCATCGGTAAACAGCATGGTTCCTGTTAAACTATCTCCCTTCATTATTCCTTCAAATTTCATATCACCGTTTCCCGGTTCCCATTGCGGGGGAATAGAAAAACTGAATTTGCCATCGGCAAAATTAATTTTGGCCACCGGCCGTGCACTGCCAAACGCATAAACAAAACGGCCTACCAGGGTATTTCTACCTGAATGGGTAACTTCTAACCATGAGGGAAGTTGTTTGGCATCTTTGGCAATAGTTATATCCCATCGTCCTTCCATACCTGCTGCCAGTGCGGATCCGGTAAGCATAGCTATTAAAATAGTAAGGAAAAAATAACGGGGTAGAATGTGAATTTTTTTCATGGGTATTTATATTAGATGTATGAAGCCAGCCATTTAAGATTCTAATATAAGATATTAGATTAGTTTTTATTGATCTTTTAAAGAATGTAAAAGGAGCACTTCATGAGGGCTAATAGAGTGGAAAGTTGCAACAATAACCGACAAAGTAACTACCGACCCATGTTAAACCGTGAAATATGTAATGTTTTCATGCAAAAGGGTTTCTTATAATTCATATTTTTACGGTTAATGCTGCAGGCACCAGCTTTCCTTATGGTTTGGCACAATATTTTTATAAATACTATATCCTAAATTACGATTACGTTATGGGGGCTATTGCAGAACAAGACGAGAAGAAGCGTATACAGGCGTTATATCATTATAGTCTGTTGGATACACCACCCGATGGATCGTTTGATAAAATGACAAGACTGGCGTGTAAAATATTTAACCTTCCTATTGCTATTATTACTTTGGTTGATGAAGACCGGATCTGGTTTAAATCTAAGTATGGTATTGATGTTGATCAAATTGAGAGGGACCCGGGATTGTGTTCTTCCGCCATTTTATCAGATGATATATATCTCGTAGAAGATGCCCGGATAGATCCCCGTACCATATCAAATCCATTGGTAGCAGGCAGTTTTGGGCTTCAGTTTTATGCGGCTGCGCCATTGCGAACACAGGATGGATTTAACCTGGGCACATTCTGCGTAATTGACAAAAAAAAGCGCTTCTTTAATACCGAACAAAAAGAAACACTGCGTTTGTTTTCAGAAATAATTATGGAAAATATTGAACTGCGGCTGAATGCTCATAATTTACTCAACGAAATGAAAGATAAACTTGCTCAGTACGAAAAAAAATAACCTCACTTGAATTACCCAATCCCAGCCTTTTCAATTTTTTCGGGTAGCCGCGAGATCATGCATACAGTTAGCATCTAAAACCGGTATAGCATTTTCAACGATATTAATTATTGCACCGCTTTCCATCGCATGATACATCAAGCATGTAGGGTTATGGCAGTGAAACCTGTGTTTGCCATCTTCGTGGGGTAAAACCATTTTTGTTCCGTTGTTCACAAGACCCAGCAGGTGGCACCCACTAAAAAACTCAACCAATATGATATTTACATTACATTGCTCAGGAATTTCTGATATCACATTTACCCGTATTTGCTTATATGAAAAATTCGTTAATTTTTCTTATTCTTTTAACAGGCTATATGAGTGGCTTTTCACAAACGATTGAACTTGCCAGGAACCAAGCATCCAATTACCATATTTTTATTCCACAAAATTCTTTACAGGAAGATACCAGGGCAGCTTCTGTATTACAGGATTATTTCTTTCGCGTTACCGGTGCACGAATTCCCGTTACTGTTGAAAGCAAGCAAATACAGTCACCGGGATTCTTTATTGGCCGCACAGCTTTGGCTGTCATTGACAAAGAAATAAACGCATTGCCTGAGGAAGGTTTTATCATCAGATCCTTTCAAAAAAATATTTTGATTAGCGGCCGTGGAAAAAAAGGCACGCTCTATGGTGTGTATGCTTTTATTGAAAAATACCTGAACTGCCGTAAATGGGATGGTGGCGCTGCCAGCATCATTCCGTCTTCCACGCTATCCGTACCGGCGGATATTAATGAAAAAGAATTACCCGCATTCCGCTACCGCGAAGTATACCTGCCACCGGCTTTTAATGACGAATACCTCGACTGGCACAGGCTGCATCGTTTTGAATCCGTATGGGGATTATGGGGACATTCTTTTTTTAAACTGGTATCGCCCGCTACTTACTTTACTACCCATCCTGAATATTTTTCTCTGGTTAATGGCAAACGAAAACCCATGCAGCTGTGCCTGAGTAGTGAAGCTGTAATAAAAATAACCGTAGATAAAATCAGGAAAGAGATCGCAGATAATCCTGAAGCATCCTACTGGTCTGTAAGTCCCAATGATGATATCGGCAACTGCGAGTGTGATAACTGCAGGAAATTAGATGAGGCCGATGGCGGACCACAAGGGTCGTTGATTCATTTCGTAAATACAGTGGCAGCAAACTTTCCAACAAAAAAAATCACTACGCTTGCGTATGGTTACTCGGGGCGGGGCACTACTAAAACTGTGCCTGCTTCTAATGTAATAATCATGCTTAGTAGTATTGATGCCTATCGCAGCAGGCCGTTAACCATTGAACCTACAGCCGGAGCCTTCCGCAATAACCTGGTGCAGTGGAGAAAAAAAACACCGAATATTTTTATTTGGGATTACTGCACGCAGTTTACTAATTATCTCACTCCTTTTCCAGTTACACAGTTTTTCAAACCCAATATTGATTTTTTTATACAACAGGGCATTAGTGGTGTATTTGAACAGGGAAGTGCAGATACCTACAGTGATATGCCGGAACTGAAGGCCTATGTTTGTGCCCGGCTTTTATGGAACCCTACAGACAATGCCGATAGTTTAATAAATACATTTCTGGAAGGCTATTACGGAAAAGCGGCACCGGTAATTGCAGAATATCTTTCGCTGCTGCAAAATAAGATTCAATCTCATGCTACTAACCTTGATATTTATGGCAACCCTGTGAACAATCATACAGATTATCTATCTCCCGTTAATATGGATAAGTATAGCCAGTTGATGGATAAAGCAGAAAAGCTTACTGAAAATGATGCTGCGGCTTTTCAACATATCCAGTCGTTACGTTTAACACAGGAGTATGTGTACCTGCAACAGGCGAAATTTTTTGGTAAAGACAGGGATGGGCTTTTTGTAAAAGATGAAGCGGGTAATTATATTACCAGGCCCGGATTACCTAATCGGGTAGAGCGTTTTACAGCAATGAGTATACAATCGGGCGTCAAAGAATTATCGGAAGGGGGAATATCTCCTGAAAAGTATGCATCCCAATGGAAGGAAATATTTCATACAAAACCCAAAGATAATCTTGCTGCAAATGCAAAGGTAACACTGGTGTACCCTTTTGCACCGGAGTACCCATCTAAAAAGGAAAGAACATTAGTTGATGAAACGCCAGGTTATGAAGACTTTAGTTATAACTGGCTCTGTTTTTATGAAGTGCCTATGGAAGCTACAGTGGATTTGGGTATATCAAAAAAAATAAACACCGTTACCATGCATTTTTTAGAAGATGCCCGCCACTGGATATTCCGCCCATCAGCCGTGAGTGTGGAAATATCTGATGACGGTGTTTTGTACCGAAAGCTGAATTCAATCAGACATACAATGATTGAGGAAGATTATACGGTTAATTTTCTGCCCTATCAGTGTATAGTAAATGACACCGCGAGATATATTAAAATAAAAGCTTCGAACTGGCCATCACTTCCTGCATGGCGCTACCACAAATATAAAAAACCCATGATCGCCTGCGATGAAATATGGGTGGAATGATATAGTAACAGATATCTATTCTATTTTTGCGCTTCATGGGACAAAAAAAACTTATCCGTTTTGAGGCCATCAAACATTTTTCCAATGTGCTGGAATACCCACAGGATATGCAGGGCAAATGGCAGGGGTTCTTTCATAATGAATGGCCAGTAACCTTAGAGCTTGCCTGTGGTAAAGGTGAATATGCAGTGGGGCTTGGCAGGTTATATCCCAACCGTAACTTTATTGGAATTGATATTAAAGGCAACCGTATCTGGAAAGGCGCCAAAACCGCGCTGGATCAGGGTTTGGGTAATGTTGCTTTTATCCGGTCGCATATAGATAAGATTACTGATTATTTCTCCCCGGGAGAAGTAGCAGAAATATGGATCACTTTTCCTGATCCGCAACTGCGCGGTTCGCGGGCCAAGAAAAGATTAACGCATCCCCGGTTTCTCAGGTTGTATAAAAAGATACTTACACCGGATGGTTTGATACATCTGAAGACTGACAGTCCCGACCTGTATCAATTTACACTTGCTGTTATCAACTTATTCGGACTTGAATTGTTAGAATATACGGATCAGGTTTATACTCAACCGGAAGTTAAACAGGAACTGATGATCAAAACACATTATGAAAGCCTGGATATTGCACAAAGTAATCGTGTGCATTATATATGCTTTAGAATCAACAAAGAATTACCTGAAGAAAAAGATAAATTTTTAAAACAGATAGACAGTGAGCCAGACCTTGATTGAAGGCATTGATTTTTACCATGATGAACATGGGTATATGGTATTGACAGAGAAATATCATCTTGAAAAAGGATATTGCTGTGGCTATGGATGCCGGCATTGTCCCTACCAGTTTGAATCGGTACCTGAACCGCATCGTAGTAAATTATTGGGGCAAAAAGAAAAACTTCCCAACCCATAAGTCCTTTTATTTATATTCCTGAATCGCCGGTTATCCTGTAATTTGCTTTTACAAAACTTCCCGGCTTGGCAATGAAAAAAAAATCTTCCGAAAAATTAAAACAGGTATTGCCGAGTGGCAAAAAAGACAGTTCCTTTTTTGAACAGGTATTTGATGTAGCCAGACAGATACCCCGTGGCCGTGTTACTTCGTATGGCGCCATTGCCGTGTT
>JBBRHM010000180.1:0-5940 GCA_038222655.1 Chitinophagales bacterium
TTTAGCCAAGACCAAAATGTATCGTAAAGATTTTGCAGGTGCAAAGCCCATTTTGGCTGCAATTATTGCCAATGGTAAAACGCCATTGGGTACAAAATATGCTCTGAATTCAAGATTTGATGCTTCTTTCGATGCTGATACCAAGAACAGCCCTGAAGCTGTTTTCTCTGTACAGTATTCTGTAAATGATGGAGCAAATGGCGACAATGGCGGTTGGGGAGATGTATTGAATTTCCCTTACACTGGCGGTCCCGGTGGTTGCTGTGGTTTTTATCAGCCTACACAGGATCTGGTAAATTCATTTCAAACAGATGCGGTTACCGGTTTACCTATCAGTGTTGATAATAATTATCCTACCGGTGGTTATAATGTAATCAGAACTGTTAAGAGTGATGACGGTCTGCTCAGTATAGATCCTTTTACACCTGAAACGGGATCTCTGGATCCAAGGTTAGACTGGACTGTAGGCAGAAGAGGTGTTCCTTACCGCGACTGGGGTCCCCACCCTGGCCAGCAATGGATCCGCGACCAGTCATATTCCGGTCCGTATGCACCTATCAAGAATACCTATAAAAAATCTCAGGAAGGCGTGTTAACTGATAAATCTTTCTGGACCTCTGGTGTAACAGCCAACAACTATACCTTAATCCGTTTTGCCGATGTGATCCTTTGGGCCGCAGAAGCTGAAGTGGAAGTGGGAAGTCTGGCACAGGCTGTTATCTATGTTAACATGATCCGCTCTAGAGCGGCTAATCCTGCCGGCTTTGTAAAAAAAGCAGATGGCACACCTGCAGCGAACTATAATATAGGAAATTATATAGCGTTTACCGATCAGGCTTCTGCAAGAAAAGCAGTGAAGTTTGAAAGGAAGTTGGAGCTGGCCATGGAAGGCCACCGTTTCTTCGACCTAGCACGCTGGGGCGATACACAAAGCGCTCTTCAGGCTTATGTAAAATACGAGTCTACTTTGCGTACATTCCTGAAAGGGGTGACTGTTAAAACAACCAGTAATTATTTCCCTATTCCTCAGGAGCAGATCGACAAGAGCTCATCAGGTGGTCAACCCACACTGACTCAGAATCCTGGTTACTAGTACTAATTAATTACTTTATGTAAAATATAAAAGAGGTAGGCTAATCACCTACCTCTTTTTTTATGGTTACTTTTTTTGCTAAATTTCACGCGAGATTACTCTTTACATGGTAGGTTTTCTTAGTGAATTTCGTGCCTTTAATTTTTCTTTATGCGATCTATTGTGTCTTACTTTCTATTAGCTGTGTGCCTACTTTCCTGCTCATCGCGCTCCTCAAAATTTGTAACGATTTCAGCAGATCATTCCGGCATTCATTTTAATAATACCATTAAGGAAACAGATTCTATTAATGTACTTAATTTTGAGAACGTGTACAATGGTGGTGGTGTAGGCGTGGGAGATTTTAATAAAGACGGTTTACAGGATGTTTATTTTACAGGTAACCTAGTATCAAATAAACTGTATCTCAATAAAGGTGATTTTAAATTTGATGATGTTACCGATAAAGCCGGAGTATCAGGTGAAGGAAGATGGAGCCGGGGTGTGGCCGTAGTAGATATTAATAATGATGGTTGGCCGGATATCTATGTTTCCACCACACTTTTGCATGATGTAAATAAAAGGAAAAATCTCCTGTACATCAACCAGGGGAACGATAAGAGCGGCGTTCCTCATTTCAGGGAAATGGCAGCTGAGTATGGGTTGGCAGATACCAGTCATTGCACCCAGGCAGTTTTTTTTGATTATGACAATGATGGTGACCTTGATGTATACATTGTAAACAATGAAATTATCAAAGGTGATTTTCCTAACCGCTTTCGCCCCGCAATGAAGGATGGAAGTCATCCCAATACAGATAAGCTCTACAGAAACGATTGGAACGCAACACTAAAACACCCAGTATTTATAGATGTTTCAAAAGCAGCGGGCATAACCATAGAAGGATATGGACATGCGGCCACCGTTGCAGATATAAATAAAGATGGGTGGAAAGATATTTATGTAACCAATGATTATCTCTCCAACGATTTGTTATGGATTAATAATCATGACGGTACTTTTTCAAACCAGATGAGCATTTATTTTAAGCACACATCTGCTAATGCCATGGGTAATGATGTGATTGATATTAATAATGATGGGTTGGCTGATGTGGTGGCACTGGATATGGATCCGGAAGATAATTACCGTAAAAAAATGATGCTGAACCCCAACAGTTATCAAACCTACCAGAACAGCGATTATTTTGGTTATGGCTACCAGTATGTACGCAATACGCTACAACTCAATCGTGGCCCGCGTGTTGGCCAGAACGATTCAATAGGTGCCCCCATATTTAGTGAAATTTCTTTTTATGGAGGTATGGCTGAAACAGACTGGAGCTGGGCGCCGGTAGTAGCAGATTTTGATAATGATGGGTACCGTGATATTATTATTACCAATGGGTTTCCGAAAGATGTAACGGACCATGATTTTGTGGGCTTCAGAAATATGTCGTACAGTGTTGCATCCAAAAAACAATTACTGGAACAGATACCCGAAGTAAAACTGCATAAATATGCGTATCGGAATAATGGAGATCTAACTTTCAGTAACGTGTCTCAGGAATGGGGAATGGGTGCTGCAGCTTTTTCAAACGGCGCAGCATATGCTGACCTTGACAATGATGGTGCGCTTGACCTGATCGTAAATAATATTAATGATGAAGCTTCAGTGCTTCGTAATACTACCAATGATCAATCCAAAGAAAAAAGAAATAATTACCTGCAGGTGTCATTTGAAGGTGACAGTTTGAATAAGGCAGGAATTGGTGCTACTGTACAAATTCATTATGAGCATGGTAAACAACAGGTTTGGGAGTACACGCCTTTTCGGGGCTATCTTTCTACTGATCAGAATATTGCGCATTTTGGTTTGGGTAAAACAGCTGTTATTGATACGCTGCAGGTGCAATGGCCCAACGGCAAAGTACAGCGCTTACTGAATGTTAAGACAAATCAATTACTGAAATTAAAAATGAATGAAGCGCTTGATACCATACTGTTGCAGCATTCGGTATTGGCAAATGATGCTTTGTTTACAGAGGTAACTGCGGCAGTAGGCATTCATTATTTGCATAAGGAGCGTGACTTTATTGATTTTAATATACAGAAGTTGATTCCCCATAAATTTTCAGAATATGGTCCAGGCATAGCTGTGGGAGATATAGATGGAAATGGCCTGGAAGATTTTATCAGTGGTGGTTCCTTTGAAAACAGTGCTGTTGCTTTCCTGCAACAATCCGATGGACACTTTATCGAAAAGAAGCTAATTGAAAAAGATGGGAACACCTTAAAACGCTGGGAGGATATGGGTTTGCTATTATTTGATGCAGATGCGGATGGTGATCTCGATCTCTATATATCAAGTGGGGGCTATGAGAATGAACATAATGGTGAAACCTACCAGGATAAATTATATGTAAATGATGGCAAAGGAAATTTTACCATTGATGCCAATGCATTGCCCATAAATCATACAAGCAAATTCTGTGTTCGCGCTGTTGATTATGATAAGGATGGTGATCTTGATCTTTTTGTTTCCGGAAGAGTGGATCCGTGGAATTATCCGAAACCCGTTTCCAGTTTTATTTTCCGGAATGATTCGAAGAATGGTGTGCCGCATTTTACAGATGTAACACATACTGTTGCAAAAGACCTTGAGGATATCGGAATGGTATGTGACGGATTGTTTACGGATATTGATAATGATGGATGGCCCGACCTTGTGCTGGCAGGAGAATTTATGCCTGTAACCATACTTAAAAATAATCAAGGCGTTTTTGCAAATACAACAAAAGGAAGCGGGCTTGAAAACAAAACGGGTTGGTGGAACACTATTGTGGGTGGCGACTTTGATAACGATGGCGATATTGATTATATAGTAGGTAACCTTGGCCGTAATTCTTATTTCCGTGCTTCTGAGCAATACCCTGTAGCCATTACGGCTGCTGATTTTGATAAGAACGGAACACTGGATGCCATTCCTTCTTTATACCTGCCTTCACAGGATGGAAAGAAAAAAGAATTTCCAGAGCCCACACGCGATGATCTGGTAAAACAGATGATCAGTATGCGTACCCTTTTTCAGAATTACAAAACATATGCAACTGCTACGCTAGATAAAGTATTAACAGCTGATCAAAGAAAAAATGCCTTACGCGTAGAGGCGAATTATTTTTCTTCAGTGTATCTTCGAAATGATGGTAAGGGAAAATTCACTATCATGGCTTTACCTGCAGAGGCACAATTTTCTGTATTGAATGGAATGGTAGTGGAAGATTTCGATAATGATGGAAACCTCGATGTTGTGATTAATGGAAACGATTATGGTACGGAAGTATCTGTTGGGCGTTACGATGCATTGAATGGCCTTTACCTGAAAGGTGATGGGAAGGGAAATTTTATGCCTTTATCAATATTACAAAGTGGTATTTACCTGCCCGGTAATGGAAAAGCATTGGCTAAGCTGAGCAATGGGCGGGGACAGCTATTATTAGCTGCGAGCGAAAACCGCGGCCCTTTAAAGATATTTTCGGAAAAGCAGGAGCAACGGTCCATTCCGGTAACGGCGGGAGATATGTTTGCATTGATCAAAATAAAAAACGGCTCAACAAGGCGGCAGGAACTTTATTATGGATCCTCTTTCCTTTCGCAATCCACAAGAGCAGTGAGTGTGGGAAAAGCAGTTGCTGCTGTTGAAATTGTAGATATAAAAAATAGTACCAGAAAAATTACTAATTAAACAAGTAGCCACTGCCTATGCTTTCTTTCGTGCTTATACAAAGAAATATTATTTGGCATGCCTGTAATTTATTTTCTATACTGAGCCTGATAACTTTTTCGTCCTGTCACACCAGGCCTGCTGTGCCGGGTGTAAAAGCATCGATGATTGCACAACTCGATACCAACCAGTATACGCAGATTCAATGGAAAGACACCCTTATTAATTTTGGTACGGTTACGGAAGGAGATACGGTGCGTATGGGATTTGGTTTTGCCAATACAGGAAATAAGCTTTTATTTATTAATGAAGTAAAACCAGGCTGTGGATGTACCATTGCCTCTTATCCGCAGGAGCCTTTATTGCCTGGCAGATCCGGAACTATAGAGGCTTTGTTCACAACAGACTGGCATCCGGGTGCACAACAAAAAATAATTATGGTCAAAGCCAATACCAAAGGAAAAATATTTCACAAACTTATTTTTTTTGGGGATGTATTACCAAAGCCCAAGCCTAAAAAAGCATAAATTTAGTCTCTCACAATCTGCTGCTATGAAAAGGTATAAAGTATTGTTTGTTTTGTGTGGGATGGTGCTGAGTATGGCAGCCTGTAAATCCCCAACAACACCTGCGCTTTCAGATGCAGAAGTGCTTAGGCAGAATCAGGACCAGTTGACGAAGATCATTATCTATGATGTATTTACACCCCCAGTAGCCAGCCGTATCTATGTGTATTCTTCACTTGCTAGTTATGAAGCGATACGGTTTACTAAAAATGATGCAGCATCTATTGTAGAGAAGCTGCGGGGGTTTCCAAAAATGCCCCAACCGGAGAAAGGGAAAAATTATAATTATACCCTCGCGGCTACCAAGGCTTTTTTTACAGTTGTTCATAAAGTTGTTTTTTCACTTGATTCTTTAAAAAATTATGAGGAGAATACCTATGCATCTTTTAAAAATGCCATGGATGAAGAAACCTATGCACGTTCCGTTTCGTTTGGTGAAAACGTGGGTATGGCTGTTCTTGCAAGAGCAAAGGAAGACGGGTATGCAAAATCAAGAGGTAAGCCCAAACACCTCGGCAGCAATGATCCTGGCAAATGGCGTCCAACGCCACCGGATTACCTTGATGGGGTAGAATGGTG
>JBBRHM010000181.1:0-5934 GCA_038222655.1 Chitinophagales bacterium
GCCAAACCTGAAAAGCCATTTGCGAAAATTTCGCGATCACCCGAAGGCTTGCCATTTTTAAAAGGTACAAACACAACATAATATCCTTCCTGTGGAAGAGGAGCCCTGTTCCATGAACCATGAAAAGCTATGAACGCACCATTCTTATATTTTGCCGGAAACATATTTCCTGTATAGAATAATAAACCATCAGGTGCAAGGTGGCCCGGGAAGGCAACCGTGGGATCCACTGCATCCTGGCCTCCCTCTTTTTTTCCATCACCACCATATTCGGGGGCTAATATTTTTTTGTGCTGGACATGATCATAAAAAATATAAGGCCATCCTGCATTGGTTCCTTTTTTAATTTCATACATACACTCAGAAGGCAACTCAGCACTTTGTTTTTCATTAAAAAATTCAGGCCAGTTTTGAAACAACTGATCTCTGCCATGCTGCATTACAAACAGTGAATTTGTTTGCTGGTTCCAGTCCAATCCTACTACATTTCTCAAACCGGTACCATAACGAATACCATCCGCCTGTGTCTGGTTCAATTTATCTGCGCTAAACTGCCAGATACCGGCTGCATTATCCAGAACAGGGCAAGGCATTTTTCCTTTGGATCCTGTTGTCCTGTCTGCCTCCTGGCAGGAATTGGAGTAAGCGCCTATGTTTACATAAATATGGTTTTCGTTATCCAGAACAATGGATTTGGATGGGTGCTGTACTGTTCCCAAACCGGTAATTATTTTTTCCGGCACATCAGGAGTAAGGATCTCATTTTTATCATTCAATTTGTAACGATACACGTCTGTGTTGGAGGAAGCATAGAGATACCCGTTTTTGATAGTGATGCCTGTTCCACCGTAGGTACCAAACCCTGTTGTTTCATCAGCTTTCCCATCTCCATTACTATCATGAAGACGTACAATGCCTTTACCATTAGCGCCCAACCTGTCAAGCTTTAGATAAATATCGCCTTGTGGGGTAACGGTAATATGGCGGGGGCGACCAACATTTTCGGCTACCCTGAGTGCCCCAAAACCAGCTGGCAGAATTAAACCCGCATTATCGGCATCCGCAACTAATTTAACAGGCGAAGAATTTTTGAGTGAATCCGAAGCGGAAACACTAAGATTACTTATACTTATCACCACAAGTACCAGCACAAACAAATTAATTATTTTTTTCATATTAAAATTGAATTTGAGGTTTGAAAGTACAAATGAAAACACATATTTGAACAGATTGTTTACAGGGCGTACCAGTCCTGCATCGCATCTACCAGAATCGTATTCTCTTTTTCTGTTCCCACGGTAATTCGGAGGCAATCTTCACAGAGTTTTACCGTACTCCTGTCGCGGGTAACAATGGCTTTTGTGAGCAGGTATTCGTACACCTTTCGGGCATCTTTTATTTTAACGAGTATGAAATTAGCATCGGAAGGATACACTTTTGCTACGGTTGGCATGGAAAGAAATACCTCGGCCAGTGCGTTGCGCATATCTACCAACAGTTTGATCATATCATTTACCTGCCCTACTTCCTCCAATGCTTTCAGTGCAAGCTCCTGCGTAGCCTGGTTAATATTATAGGGTGGCTTTACTTTATTAAGTATGTCTATAATAGCCGTTGAAGCGAAAGTCATGCCCAGCCTTAATCCTGCGAGTCCCCATGCTTTACTAAAGGTCTGCATCACTACCAGGTTGGGATAATCGGCCAGTTCCTGCAGAAATGATTGCTGTTTGGCGAAATTGATATAGGCTTCATCTATCACAACAATACCTTCAAAATTATTCAATACCATTTCAATATCCGTTCTGTGCAGAGAGTTTCCGGTAGGATTATTGGGTGAGCAAAGCCAGATAAGCTTTGTGTTTTCATCAACCAGGTTCTCTATGTGAACAAGATCCAGCTGGAAATCGTCCAGCAAAACTGCTTTCTTAATAGTTATATCATTAATGTTGGCACTTACTTCATACATACCGTAGGTAGGTGGACAAATGATTACGTTATCCTTACCGGGTTCACAAAAACTGCGAAACAGCAGATCAATACATTCATCGCTGCCGTTGCCTAAAAAAATATGTTCCGGGGCAATTCCTTTTACAATCCCTAACTTTTCTTTGATAGCTAACTGGTGTGGATCGGGATAACGATTATACCATTTCGTAAGTGGTGAACCGAGGCTATTTTCATTCGCATCAAGAAATACTTTTGCTTCGCCGCTAAATTCATCTCTGGCAGAAGAATAAGGCACTAATTTCTGAATGTTGGGCCGTGTTAGTTTCTGTAGATCGAAAGCCATGATATATGATTATACTTTTTTTTTAAAAACAGGGCATTGCCGGTGAAAATAATCGCGACAGTTCTTTAAGGTTTGGGTTATATGGGATGATTTTTCTTCTCATACCGCCAACAACCTAATGCGTACTGCATTCGCATGCGCCTGTAAACCCTCGGCTTCTGCCATACTTTCAACTGTGCCCCCAATATGCTGCAACCCCTGTTTCGTTAATTTCTGGTAAGTGATCTTTTTTACAAAACTATCCACACTTACACCACTATAGGCTTTTGCAAATCCATTAGTGGGTAATGTATGATTGGTACCACTGGCATAATCACCAACACTTTCCGGTGAATAGTTACCCAGAAAAACAGAACCCGCGTTGATTATTTTTTCAGCAATGGCTTCATCATCCTTACAGGTTATGATCAGGTGTTCGGCAGCATACGCATTGACAAGTGCAATAGCTTCCTGTATATCTTTTACAATCACTGCCTTGCTATTCTCCAGTGCTTTGGCAGCCATATCTTTCCGCGGCAACAGGGATAATTGTTTTTGTAGTTCTTCATTAACATTCGTTACCAGTAACGCATCAGTGCTAACTAATAACACCTGGCTGTCTGCTCCATGTTCTGCCTGGCTCAGGAGGTCTGCAGCCACAAAGGAGGCATTCGCCGTTTCATCGGCCAAAACACATACTTCACTTGGGCCGGCGGGCATATCAATGGCGATTCCTTCCTGTTGTATCCATTGTTTGGCACATGTAACCCATTGGTTACCCGGACCAAATATTTTATATACCTGCGGAACCGTTAGCGTACCATAGCCCATTGCTGCAATGGCCTGTACGCCGCCAATTTTAAAAATTTTTGTAATACCTACTAACTGTGCCGTAAACAAAATAGCCGGGTTAAGGTTACCATTTTTATCGGGAGGTGAACAAAGAATAATTTCGCTGCAGCCCGCAATCTTTGCCGGAATACCCAGCATAAGAATGGTAGAAAATAAAGCCGCGGTGCCACCAGGAATATATAACCCTACTTTTTCTATTCCCACACTTTTGCGCCAGCATTTTATACCAGGCATGGTTTCTATTACCTCAACGTTACTTACCTGTTTTTCATGAAATATCTGCACATTGGCCGCAGCCTGCTGTATAGCTTTTTTTAATTCAGTTGAAACTAGTGCGGCAGCATCACTGATTTCTTTTTCGGATACCACAAAATCTTCCAATAAAACGCCATCAAACTGTTGTGTGTACTGGCGGATAGCGGCATCCCCGTTTTGTTTAACCTCGCTCATCACTGCTTGTACTGTTTGCTGCAATGAACTGTTATCAATTACGGGCCGCTGTAATAACTGTTGCCAGCTTTCTTTAGATGGATAGTTGATAATTTTCATACGTAAATTTTTATTCTCCCTTCATGGTGCCAGCGGGTATCACACAATCATTTTTTCTATGGGTACAACCAGTATGCCCTGTGCACCTGCTGCTTTTAACTGTTCAATAATATCCCAGAAATCATTTTCATTTAATACACTGTGCACACTGCTCCATCCTTCTTCGGCAAGTGGCAGTACCGTAGGACTTTTCATACCCGGTAACAAGGAAATAATTTCTTGCAGTTTTGCGTTAGGCGCATTCAGCAAAACGTATTTATTGTTCTTTGCTTTTTTTACCGACTGTATGCGAAACAATAAACGCTCCAGCAACTGCTTTTTGGCCTCACCTAAATTTTTGTTACGGATTAATACTGCCTGCGATTGTAAAATGGTTTCTGTTTCTTTTAAACCGTTCATAAATAAAGTAGATCCGCTGCTTACCAGGTCGCAGATGGCATCTGCCAGACCAATACCGGGTGCAATTTCAACGCTGCCGCTGATTTCATGTATTTCTGCCTGCACCCCTTTCTCTTTCAGGTAATTTTCAACAATCACTGGATAACTGGTAGCAATTTTTTTTCCTGAAAGAAATTGTATATCACCATATTCTTCATTTCGCCTGATAGCAATACTTAACCGGCATTTACTAAAGCCAAGTTTCTCTACTACATCAACTTTCTTTTTCTTTTCGTACACTACATTTTCACCTACAAAACCAATATCCGCTACGGCGTCTTCTACGTATTGCGGAATATCATCATCTCGCAGGAAATATACCTCGATAGGAAAATTACTGGCTTCTGCTTTCAGTTTGTTTACACCATTACTGATGTCGATACCACATTCTTTCAGCAAGCGGATGGAATCATCATACAACCGGCCACTTTTCTGGATAGCTAATTTCAGTTTATTGCCATCCGCAGATGGATCTTGATTTTCCTGTTTCATACAATTACATTAATGTGCTCCCCTGGAAAAAATGGCCCCTCCAGGGTATGGGGCTAATAACAAAGGGCTTACCGTGCGGTAAGCCCTTTAATGTTTTATCGTGAAAAGCACAAAACACCGCAGCCTACCCTTTGGGTAAGTAATGATGGTGGTGGATATGTGCGAATACTTTCATAATGAGGCACAAAAGTAAAGGCATCTGCATTTACACGCAAATTTTTTTACGGCTTTGCTGAAACACATGACAAGCTGCCCTTTTTCTAACTATCTTGCTCATCCCCAAAGAACACTGTATATGAAAAGATTTTTTATCCTCCTGATGGGCTGTATTTCTTTATCAGCCTGTATTACAACCAAAATTGGTAAGACAAATAAAAAACTGGTCTGGAGCGATGAATTCAATTATAAGGGCCTGCCTGATTCCTCTAAATGGAACTATGAAGTGGGCGGAGACGGATGGGGAAATAATGAATTACAGTATTATACTTTTCGCAACTCTGACAATGCCAGGATAGAAAATGGACACCTGATTATTGAAGCCAGAAAAGAACAGCATGGTAAAAATGCCTACACTTCTGCACGTTTGGCTACCAAAGGTAAAGGCGACTGGACCTATGGCCATATTGATGTAAGGGCAAAGCTTCCCAGGGGCCTTGGTACCTGGCCCGCTATCTGGATGCTGGGATCCGTTACCCCTTTAAAATGGCCCGATGATGGTGAGATAGATATTATGGAACATGTAGGTTATAACCACGGTGTAATACATGCTTCTGTGCATTGCAAAAAATATTATCATACGATCGGAACACAGAAAACGGGTACCATGAATGTTACTGACTGCAGTGAGGCTTTTCATATTTATTCGCTTGACTGGAATGCCGAGACCATTACTATGCTGATAGATAACAAACCGTATTTTACTTTTCAGAATGAGCACAGTGATCAAACTGCATGGCCATTTAACAAACCAGCACATTTGCTGTTAAATATTGCTGTAGGCGGCAACTGGGGTGGACAGAAAGGGGTAGATGCATCTGTTTTTCCGCAACGGATGGAAATAGATTATGTAAGGGTATATCAATAAATAATTTATACGAAACAACTAACTATATGAGAATGATGAAACCACTTTTTACTTTGTTTTTATTACTGACTGCAGGCATTTTTGTCAACGCGCAGGATGCAGTAAGTTACCAGACACCTCCTAAAGAGATTACTGATCTTTTACTCGCAAAGCCAACGCCTTTAGTAAGAATTGACAGCAAAGCAGAATGGATGCTGCTTAGCGAACGCAATTCGTATCCTACCGTAGAAGAATTGGGCCAGCCTGAAAG
>JBBRHM010000182.1:0-5850 GCA_038222655.1 Chitinophagales bacterium
TTGTTTATATAATACATATGACCCGCTTCGTAAAAATGAACCTGTACATTCTTTCTTTGTTCGGGTCTTAAAAACATATGTTCCAGGTCATAATTGGCGGTAAAATAAGGCGTTGCAAAATCATAATAACCGCAGCCAAGATACACTTTCAATGCTGGGTTCTTCGCCATTGCATCGCGCAAACTTTCAGCAACATTCAGAAACTGGTTCTGTACATTACTGTAGTTCCAGGGGCCAACATCTCCAAAAATATTATAGCCTTTTTCTTCTTTAAAATTCAGTTCCTTTTCAAAATAATCATTAATGGTTGCTGTAAACGGTCCATCGATATTTGCAAAAGAAGGATCAAAGCTTACGGTCTCGCCCCCATCATCAATATCCCTTCCGGTAAAGCGTGCATCAAGTCTGCCAACGGTTAATCCATCTTTTCTTCTCAGCTCTTTCCAAAAACGGCTCTCTTCCACACGGAGGTTACTCTGCAAACAAAATTCTTTGCTAAGCCCCGTATAGTAACTCATTTTAGATGCGATATTATCTTTTTCAGCGTCGGTTAACCAGCCACCTTTTAGCAAGGCTGACGCATATTCGCCAATGGCAAACTGTTCTGATTCTTTTAATGTTTTTGTAAGATCTGATTGCAGGGCCGGCGCTAATTTTTTATGGTACCATGCCGCCGCTGTATAAGAAGGAATGTATAATGCACGTGGCAAATCATTGCCAACATAATAATCATTTGTGCCAAAATTGAGTACGGCAGATATAAGAAATATGCCGTTCAGGTAAATACGGTAACGATCCTGCAAGAACTTGGAAAGGCCTGCGGCTCTTGTGGTACCATAACTTTCACCCGCAAGGTATTTGGGAGATCCCCATCTTTCATAACGGGAAAGAAAATGACGGATAAAAGAACCCATAGAAGAAATATCTTCCACGTATCCATGAAACTGCTTCGGACTTTCACCCGGTGCCGCCCTGCTGAAACCGGTTGATACCGGATCAATAAACACAAGATCGGTTTTATTTAGCCAGGTATATTCGTTATTGATATATTGATAAGGCGGGGCCGTTGCCAAACCATCGTCCTGCATTAATACACGTCTCGGCCCGAGACCGCCCATATGCAACCACACAGAGGAAGAGCCGGGTCCACCATTGAAAGTAAACGTTACCGGACGCTTGCCCGCATCTTCCCCATCTTTACGGTAATACGTGAAAAACATTTTGGCTATGAGTTTGCCTGTATCATTTTTAAGATCCAGGTAACCGGTATGCGCAGTGTAGTCTATTTTTTTTCCATCAACGGTTACGCTGTTTTTGGTAACCGTTACTGAAACACCGCCCGGAATAAGATCCGGAATCACCGGCGTTACTGGTTTTTGGGAGAATGCTGCAAAAGAAAGTAAACTGGCAATAAAAAAGAAAGCTTTTTTCATACGCGTTAGTTGGATCATCAAGATAAGAATTGTTTTTAAATGCAGAAGCGAGGATTTATATATGATCTATTTTGTTGGTGAGATGTAAATAGTCTCATTTGTTCGCACTTACAACCTCTATATCAAATACGAGCACACTGTTTGGCGGAATCGCTTTACTTCGAGCGCGAATGGTATAGCCCAATGCAGAAGGAATGAATATCCTGATCTTACCGCCCACCCTGCACAAAGGCAACGCTATTTGCCACCCTTTAATCAATCTTTTCAGCGGGAAAGTTGCGGGCTTGTCTTTTGTCTGGTCAAAAATACTTCCATCTTTTAATAAAGTTCCTTTATAAAAACCAGTGAACGTATCGTCTAAAGAAACATACGACCCGGTTCCCTCTTTTACAATTTGATAATATACACCGTCTTTACTGCCGGTAGTATCGATCTGTTTTGCTTGTATAGCAGTAAAAATCATTTCTTTGTCTTTAACAGCCTGTTTAGCGCTGTCGGCATTTTTTGTCCAGTCTATTACAGGCGGTTGATTGGTTGCAGGTCGCATAAATACATCCCCAAATGCCACATTTGATTTTTTAAATCCACCGTTCCACAAATAAAATTTTCCATCTGGTGTGGTTCCACCACCATAATCAATCCTGTCTCCGGCTTTACCAGTAGCATCGTAAGAAAAACTGCTTTTTGTCAATTCAATCCATTGCCCATTACCGCGCTGCACCCATTGGTTACCAAAAAAAACTTTGCGTTGCAATTGTCCGTTTACACCCACAAAGTTTTCACTAAAAGAATAAAGTTTATGAAGATGCTTTCCATCTTTAGGGGCTTTAAAACTGGCGATCAGTTTCCATTTCTGTTGCTCCGGTAAAAAGAAATACCCGGTGTAAATCGTGGTTTGCGTAACACTATCCGCCAAAGATGTTACCAGCATTTTATAGGTCTGTTCTGTTTTCCATGGATATACCCAATGGCTGTGGCCGCCTGTACCTTCATTACCAAAAGCATCTACCAATACATCGTCTCCTTTTGCCCATAATTGTACTTTATCAGGGTCGGCAACCTTACTTCTGTCGGTAGATTCACTGCCTGCATCCCAAACAGAAAAAATTACGCGCCTTTCACTGGCACTGTTTACCTGAATACCAAAATAACCACGGGCAAAGCCGCAGGCCATATAATAACTATGAACAAGGTCTGCACCGGAAGGAACCGTGATCTCATTATAAAATGCAATAGCTGCTACCGTATCCGCCAATGGATAACGCAAATGAACAGAAGCCGCATTGCGTCTTGGTTTTGTATTGATATGTATACCCTGAGCCGCTGTTCCGGATAGATCGATAGATTGAATATCAGCAATAATGGGCCCCGATTTTTTTACTACTGAAAGAGTAAGTGTATAAAAACCTGTATCCGCTATAACGATATTTCCTGCTTTCAGTTTTTTAAATGTTGGGGATGCAGGCACCGTGACCAAAAAATCTTTTCCTGCAACAGATACCTTTAAGGTATTGCCTGCTACTGGATTTTTTGCATTTAATATAACCGAAAGTTCTCCGGGCTTATGCACGTAAAAAAAATAACTGATCTGTTTTTTAGGGTCGCTCCATTTCTGAAGGCCGTTCTGTTCAGAGAAAAGAGAAGTTTCATTAGTTTCAGCAGGAACGGCATATCCGGTATAACCTGGGATATTGATTGACTGGGCATTGAGAAAGAAACTAATGGACAAACTAAGGATGAGGGCGCAAATACGCAGCATGAGTGGGATTTTAGATAACCAAACTTAGCAAAAAATAAAGTCTTATTGCATGAACAGATGCCAATGTGCAAAGTAAGCGCATTACAGAAATGCCTCCATTAGCTTGCGGCTTTGCGTGAAATTCTACGTTTTCAAAAAAATTCTAAACCAATATCCAGAATTTTTAATATTACATGATGGATGCTTGATACATTCAATATTTGTCATTCAACCATTAACATTTAAAATATTATTTCGCGTCAAACCATATCGGGGAACTGTCATTGGCTGAAGCATTGTAATTCACAAATAATTCTTCGCCTTTTGCAATATCTTTTACTGTTTTAATGCTCATCAGTTCTTCTTTATAATCCATTTCATACTCGCAGTTGGAAGTATAAGAATGATTGTAAATAGATAAATAGCCAAGCGCCACGCAGGCTTTCTTACGCTTCTTCCCCCATTCAAAAATATAATCGAAAAGCCGGGTTTTTTCCACCTGCTTCCTGTCTTTTGCACTCAGTACGAGTACCGGCGATATTTCGATGGTGGTGCCAGCGGGTATTATTTCAGCTGCAAATACGCCTCGGCCACGTTTATCGGAAGGTGCAACTACTAATATAGGTAATATCATATATCCTGATTGGCCGCGAAGGTAGTGTACCGCGGAGAAGAAACAAGCACCAGAACACAAGTAACAGGAACAACAAACAATCAGTCTCAATAATTATTGCTTGCATACTCACCCACCCTTTAATTATTAATTACTAATTATTAATTACTAATTAAATTGCGTCCATGTCATTAGAATTAGAACATCCCGGAATCTTTGAGCAGTTTGAACTACTGATCTCCAAAGAAGACAAGCTGGAGATCCGCGAGTTTCTGGACGACCAGAACATCAGTGATGTTGCTGCACTTATCAATGAATACCCGGAATACGAAGCACAGATCATTGCAAATATGGCTATACACCGCGCTGCCAGTGTGTTTAAAATTTTAGATATTGCCCAGCAGAGAGATATCGTTAAAGAATTACCCTCTGCTAAAACTGCAGAGCTGTTAAACGAATTACCCGCAGATGACCGTACCGACTTTCTGGAAGAATTACCCAAAGCCGCTATCCGCGACCTGATAAAATTACTCGATCCTGAAGAAAGAAAGATTACGCTTTCTCTGCTGGGTTACCCGGAAGACAGCGTGGGACGTTTGATGACACCGGATTATGTGTATATATACCTTCATAACACGGTGAGTGAGGTTTTTGATACCATCCGCAAACATGCCAAAAGCAGTGAAACGATTGATGTAATTTATGTGATTGACCAGAGTGGACTGTTGATAGATGATATCCGTATACGCGATGTAATACTGGCTTCTCCTGAAAAAAGAGTAGACGAAATTATTGATGGCCGATTTGTTTCTTTAAATGTACAGGACGACCAGGAACATGCAAGTCAGGTATTTAAAATGAATAACCGGGTGGCCCTTCCTGTAGTAGACGATAATAATATATTACTCGGCATAGTTACCATTGATGATATGTTATGGGTGGCCAATGAAGAATTTAGTGAAGACATGCAGAAAATGGGTGGTACCGAAGCATTGAATGAGCCCTACCTGGATATGCCCTTACTAAAGCTTTTTCGTAAACGCATTGGCTGGCTGGTAGTTTTGTTTTTGGGTGAAATGCTTACGGCAACTGCCATGGGCTATTTTCAGGATGAAATTGCCAAAGCGGTAGTACTGGCTTTGTTTGTTCCCCTCATTATATCCAGTGGTGGCAACAGCGGTTCGCAGGCTTCCACATTAATTATACAGGCCATGGCGGTTGGTGAAATTACGATCGCAGACTGGTGGCGTGTATTAAGAAGAGAATTGAGCAGTGGCATATTACTCGGCACTGTGTTGGGATTTATCGGTTTTATCAGGGTAGCCGTATGGCATTCTATCGCGCCTCAATTCTATGGGCCGCATTGGATAATGATCGCTTCTACAGTAGGCTTTTCATTGATCGGTGTGGTGTTATGGGGTACTTTGGCCGGCTCGATGTTACCCATCCTGCTTAAAAAACTTGGGGCCGATCCTGCCGTATCATCCGCACCCTTTGTAGCAACCCTGGTTGATGTAACAGGACTGATTATTTATTTCACCGTTGCGTATATGTTTTTACAGGGAATACTTTTGTAGGCCTGCGAGATCAGTAGTTAACCAGTCTAAAGAGGTTTTTGGTGGTGTTGGGAATTGGTATTTTTAGATCGTAGAGCCATCTTCCGGAGACATCTACAATGAACTTTCTTTAATAAAAATGATTCATTTAATAGAACGCTTGCAGCATAAGTGTTACGATGGTTTTTATTTTAAACAACTACTTCAATTTAATTGCTTCACCTCATTTTAAAATTGTTACACTTCCGCTTATTGCTGCACTTTTTGATGTTAGTTTAATAATGTAATAATAAGTACCAATAGGTAAATCTTTTTCATTCAGTTTTCCATCCCAAGCGGTATTATAACCATTTGATGTAAATACTAATTGCCCATACCGATTATATACCTGTACTGAAACATTAGCATAAAATTGCAGATATGGTATTTGCCATGTATCATTAATGCCATCATTATTGGGAGAAAAAGCATTGGGTGCGTGAATAGGTGGTGTAACAACTATTGATATCG
>JBBRHM010000183.1:0-5781 GCA_038222655.1 Chitinophagales bacterium
AATGTAATCAAGGTTTCCAATCCCAAGGCTAAGAGTGATACCAAATCAAAACAAACCGTGGTGGTAACAGTAGATAAGGATCAGAATCTTTACCTCGCACAAAAAAAGATCACCATTGACCAACTCGAAACAGAACTAAAAGCCTATCTGGCTAAAGAAACGGATAAACCTTCCGTAGTTATAAATGGTGATAGTACGGCCCACCTGGGTACGGCTATCCGTGTTATGCAGGTGATAAAAAAATTGGGCGCCACCCCGGTGATGGCCGTTGATAATGGTCATCGGTAATTGATCGCCAAGTATTTTTACCTCATTTATTTTTTATTTGCACCTTTTTTTAAGGGTATTTCCTCTGTTTTCTTTATAGGATATTCAAAATAATTTTACCAGACATCTGTAAAATTATTCCATTGGTCTATCCTTCTTCTTTAGTTCATTCTACTGCGATCAGCTACCTGCCTAAAGTAAAGCGCAGGAGTTGCGTGCTATATATCATTATCTCTTCAGGCATAATCATCCTAATGCTATGCCTGCCTTATGTTTATACCGATATCTCGGTAAAAACTACCGGTATTACACGCCCGGTAACAGAGCGTACAGAAGTAAGATCTTTACTATCCGGTATGATCGATTCCATTTTTTTTAAGGAAGGTGATCAGGTACAGAAAGGTGCCATCCTGTTGCGAATAAAAGACCTGAATACGAAAGGCAAAAAAACGCTCAAACAATTCGAGATCAGTCAGCGCGAACAATTTATACATGATCTTTCTTTGCTCACAACCACCTATGATTTTTCAGAACAAATAGCGGAATCACTTCACACCGCTTTATATACAGAACAGGCTAGAAGATTTCTTCACCAGCAACAGGACCATGATGCCTCACTTACAAAAGCCAACAGGGAAATAGAAATAAATACCTCGCTTGCAAAAGATAAAGTGATCAGTCCCAAAGAATTTTTCGATAGCCAGATCAACCAGCAAAAATTAGAAGCCGGCTACAAAGCTTTTGTGCAGGAGCAGTTAAGCAACTGGCAACAGGATCTCGCTAGGTACCGGCTGGAATTATCTCAATATCAGCAGCAAATGCAACAGGTAAATATGGATGCCGTTTATTATCAAATAAAAGCACCGGTATCAGGCAGTATACAAAACATCAATACAAAATATACAGGAGGTTTGTTGCAGGCCAATGAAACCGTTTGTTCCATTTCCCCGGGTGGTAGCCTGGTGGGAGAATGTTACGTTCAGACAAAAGACGTGGGCCTGTTACAACATGGTCAGGCCGCCCGTTACCAGGTTGAAGCATTCGATTATAATTATTTTGGGGTACTTACCGGCAGGATCATTTCCATTGATAATGATTTTACTGTTATAAATAATACGCCGGTAATAAAAGTCCGGTGCAGTTTCGACAGCACACAACTGTATCTGAAGAACGGCTTTTCCGGACAATTAAAAAAAGGGCTCAACTTTCAGGCAAGTTTTATGGTTGCGCGAAGAACTCTTTGGCAGTTGCTGTTTGATAAGTTGGATGACTGGCTAAATCCAAATACCCTTACTAAAACTGTTACCGTAATTGAATCGCGCCATTAACATAAAGCAACGTGACATTACAGATTGTGGCGCGGCCTGTTTGGCTTCTGTGGCTGCACATTATCGTTTGCGTTTGCCTGTGAGCCGCATCAGGCAATATGCCGGTACAGATAAACGCGGAACTAATATATTGGGATTGACTGAAGCAGCAGAAAAACTGGGTTTCCAGGCAAAAGCGGCCAAAGGTCCTGCTGATAGTCTTGCTAAAATACCGTTGCCTGCTATTGCCCATGTAATGGTAAGAAACGGGCTCCATCATTTTGTGGTAATCTATAAAGTAACAAAAAAATATGTGTTGATGATGGATCCGGGCGATGGTCAGATGCATAAAAAAGCAATCACAGAATTTACAAAAGAATGGACAGGCGTACTTGTATTATTACTGCCGGATGAAAATTTTACCCCCGGCAATCAAAAAATTTCTAATGCCAAACGTTTCTGGCAGCTTATCCGCCCGCATAGCGGAATTATGTTGCAGGCATTAATGGGTGCAGTTATCTATACCCTACTGGGCTTATCCGTCTCCATTTACATGCAAAAAATTATTGATTTTGTAATACCGGATGGTAACCTTCGTTTGTTAAACCTGCTTAGTGTGGCGATGGTGGTGATTTTATTATTTGAAATATGTATTGGGGCATTTAAAACCTTATTAGGACTGCAAACCGGTCAGCATATTGATGCGCGGTTAATTCTCGGTTATTATAAACATCTGATGCAGTTGCCACAAAGATTTTTTGATACAATGCGTGTAGGAGAGATTATTAGTCGTATAAATGATGCCGTAAAAATAAGAATGTTTATTAATGATGTGGCGCTTAACATGGTTGTGAATGTATTAATAACGGGATTTTCCATTGCTTTGATGTTTCTCTATTACTGGAAACTTGCTTTCATTGTACTGCTGATTATTCCGCTGTACCTTATGCTTTACTGGATCAGCAACCGCGTGAACAAAAAATGGCAGCGTATATTAATGGAGAACTCTGCCGACCTGGAAGCACAACTGGTAGAAAGTCTGAATGCTGCCGGCACTATCAAAAAATTTGGCCTGGAAGACTATGCTAATATTAAAACTGAAAACAGGTTTATTGTATTGCTGCAAAGTGTATATCAGAGCAGCATCAGGAGCTTGTGGTTAGCCAATAGTTCAGACTTTATTACAAAATTATTTACGATCATTATACTTTGGGCCGGCTGTTATTTTGTAATTAACCGCGAACTAACGCCCGGTGAGTTATTATCTTTCTATGCATTGATTGGCTATTTTACCGGACCTGCTACTGCCTTGGTCTCTGCCAACAGGAATATACAGGATGCTTTGATTGCAGCTGACCGCTTATTCGAGATCATCGATCTGGAAACAGAAAATTCAAATGATAGCAAAGTAGAGCTTACGCCTGCGTTAATCGGTGATATACAGTTTCAACAGGTTGTTTTCAGGTACGGAAACCGTGTATCAGTATTTGATGGATTAAATCTTACCATCGTTAAGGGAAAAACAACAGGTATTGCCGGTGAAAGCGGAAGTGGTAAGTCGACTCTGCTTGCGCTAATGCAGAATGTATATCCCCTGCAGGAAGGAAATATTACGATTGGAGGAATGGGTATTCAATATATCAGTAACCAGAGTTTACGAAAAATGGTTTCTGTTGTACCTCAGCAGATAGACCTGTTTGCGGGAACCATAATTGAAAATATTGCTATTGGTGATTTTGAACCCGATCTTCAAAAAATATTATTCCTCTCGAAGTTATTGGGGATAGATGAATTTATAGATAAACTGCCTGCCACTTATCATACCCTATTAAATGAAAACGGTATAAATCTTTCCGGTGGACAACGCCAGCGTTTGGCCATAGCCCGCGCCCTGTACCGTGATCCTGAGATTCTGATTCTTGATGAAGCCACTTCCAGTCTTGACCCGGTAAGTGAGCAAAAAGTGCAGGAAGCGCTTCAATGGTTTGCAGAAAAATGCAAAACGGTTATTATCATCGCGCATAGATTCTCTACTATTAAAAATTGTGATAGTATTATCCTGCTTCAAAAAGGAAAAATGGTTGAGCAGGGAAAGCATGATGACCTTATGACGCTGAAAGGAAATTATTTCGCCATGTGGCAAAATTTTTACAAGGATTAGCCGGATAATTTCATCGAATTTTTTTGTACAGCTTTTACCATCCTGTCTTTCCCCTGTAAGTCTTTTTTTAATTCTACCAAATATCCCTGCATTGTAAATAGATCGGTTACCTCTTTTCCAAGGGCTTCATTGATCTCCAGAAAAATAAAACCGTTCTCTGTAAGATGGGTCATACCGAATAAAGAAATTTTTCGATAAAACACTAATGCATCCTCATCAGAAACAAACAGCGCCATGCCGGGCTCAAAATCAAGTACATGCCTGGTCATATACTTTCTTTCAGATTGTTTAATATAGGGCGGATTACTGACGATTATATTTACCATGGGCAGGGAATCCCAATTTGTTTCCTCTAAAAAGTCAATATTCAGTAAACTGATATCGGCGCCTGATGTTTGCGCATTCTGTGCAGCCACAAGTAAGGCTTCTTTACTAACATCTACAGACATAACAGATACTTCCGGACATTTCTTTTTTAAAACGACAGGAATACAGCCGCTACCTGTGCCAATGTCCAGAATATTTTGAATTTTGAATTTTGAATTTTGAATTTCTTCTATGACCCAATTTATCAGCTCTTCGGTTTCCGGCCTCGGTATCAGTGTATGTTCATTTACATAGAATGGTATACCGGCAAACCAGGCTTCACCTAAAACATATTGTACCGGCCGGTGTGCAGACAGTTCTTTTGAAATTCGGTCAAGTTTACTAAGCAAATCTGGTGTTATTAGTTGTTGTTTATTAAGCAACCGGTCTGTCTTTTTTTTGCCTGTAATATGTTCCATTACCCAATCGGTGATATTGGCCGCTTCTCTTTCGTCATACAACATTTTAAGCTGCGATAAGAGTTGTTGCTGGGCCGTTTGGATGGTCATGCTGCAATGTTAGCACCATTTGGCTATTTTTGTCAATTCTGGTATGACAAACACACATGAATTATACATGCAGCGATGTATTGAACTGGCTCAGCTGGGTAGGGGTATGGTTGCCCCCAACCCCATGGTGGGCGCTGTAATGGTGTATGAGGATAGAATCATTGGTGAAGGATACCATGAAGAATATGGACAGGCACATGCCGAGGTGAACTCTATTACCAGTGTTTCGGAGGAAGACAAGCTTTTCATCCCGTCTTCAACATTGTATGTTTCGCTGGAACCTTGCAGCCATTTTGGGAAAACTCCTCCCTGCAGCGATCTCATCATACAAAAGGGTATTAAGAAAGTAGTAATTGGTTGCGCAGATCCTTTTCCGCAAGTAAATGGTAAGGGTATTGAGAAACTAAAGAATGCCGGGGTGGATGTGGTATCAGGTATTTTAGAAAATGAATGTAAAGAACTGAATAATCGTTTTTTTTGTTTTCATACAGGGCAAAGGCCCTATATTATTTTAAAATGGGCGCAAACGGCTAATGGCAGAATAGGTTCCGACCTGCGCGAAAGGTTATTAATCAGTAACCCGAATACAAATAAGCTGGTGCATAAATGGAGAAGCGAAGAAGCAGCGATACTGATAGGCACTAATACTGCTTTATTAGATGATCCCTCACTCACCAATCGATTATGGAGTGGCAAAAGCCCGGTAAGAATGGTAGTAGATCTGCCTTTACGTTTACCGCAATCACTTAAAATTTATAACCGCCAGCAACCCACTGTAATTTTTAACCTGATTAAAAAGGAAATAGAAGATAATCTGACGTATTACCGTATAACTGACCAGAAAGATATTATTGAGGAAATATTAAGTGCCTGTTTTTCATTAAACCTGCAAAGTATATTGGTAGAAGGCGGCGCCAAATTACTGCAATCATTCATCAATGCAGGCAAATGGGATGAGGCCAGAATCATTACCAATGAAGCGTTAGTTATCAACCGGGGCCTGAAGGCACCTTTACTTAAACATCATCAGCTGGTAAGTACAGAAAAAATATTTTCCGACACTATTCATCATTATGCGAAAGAGGCTGTAAACTGAAGGTATAATGCAAAAAGCAGAAAAGAAAAATTAGGAAACAATAGTTTCCATAAAGATATAATTAACCAATAAACA
>JBBRHM010000184.1:0-5739 GCA_038222655.1 Chitinophagales bacterium
CAAACGTTTGGGGCTGGTGATAAACAGGAATATTGAGTTCTTTTTCAAAATAGCCGCTCATCCACATATCGTGATTGCCAACGAAAACATGAATGGCAATACCGGCATCGGTAAGTTCGGCGAGTTTACCCAATAAACGAATGTATCCTTTGGGTACTACTTTTGTATACTCATACCAGAAATCAAAAATATCGCCAACGATAAATATCGCAGAAGCATCGTGTCGGATACTTTCCAGGAATGCAACAATTTTTTTTTCCCGAACCAGGCTGCTACTATAATCCGGAGCGCCGAGATGGAAGTCGGAAAGAAAATATATTTTTTTGTTGGCAGGAATGTTCATCAGGATTATTTTTTATGATTTCCGCTGCATATAATCCAACACATCGCCACTTGCTACGCATGTGTTTTCCTGAACCTCCCCATTAAACCAATACACCCAGGCTTCTTCTGTTGTACCGGATAGGTATACAGTGGCCTGCACTCTTCTGTACAAAGGCATCTCTCCAGGTTCGGTATTTAATCCTTCATAGTCGTCAAGTTGTGCAATGGCCCAGACAAACTCGTCAGGATGATTAATCCTGTATAATTCTCCCACGATAAAAAATTCTTCGTCAACAGGTTTGGCAGCGGGATACTCACCCATATCATAAAGTTTACCTTTTACTTTGGCTTCTGCAACAAGGGTAAAATACCGGCTGATATATTCGTAAGCAGGATGAAGGAACCCGCGCCGCAATGAACCATACACGAATACCTGGCCAATAGATGATTGCATAATAATTGGGATTAATCAGCTGTCAACTAAAAAACAAAATACTTCTTTGGGACCATGAACGCCTACCACCAGTGTTTTTTCTATATCGGCTGTGCGGCTGGGGCCTGTTGCCAAAGTAACCAAGGAAGGGAAATTTTTGCCATACCCTTCGTGTAGCTGCTGCAGGCTGTCGGAAATATCATACACCAGTTGATGCGTATAGGCAATGCAGATATGTACGGGAGCATACACACTGATGGTTCTTCCGCTTTGTTGTGCACTGCTGAGTACGATACTGCCTGTACGGGCAATTAATGATTCGCATCCTGTTATGGCCGCATCGCAGGTAGCTACATCATCTGCATATACCGTAGTAAAACCGGCTGCCGATAGTTTGTTCTGCCATTCATTTTCGCGACTGTACAGTTTTGTCCATTTACGGTTGGCAATAAGCGCCTGTAACTGGTTCACTAATTCTTTTTCATCGGCACAAAAAGAAAAGCGTCCCTGCAGTTTACTAAACTTCTCTGCAAACTCTACTTCCAGTTCCTGTTTGGATGGCTCGAAAACGCTCTGGTTACCTTCACTGGCCGGAAAGGGAACAGGCACTGGTTGCGCCAGTGCCTGCTTTATTTTTTTCAGAATATTTTCTCTTGCGGTACTTGCCATTATTAGCCTATGATAGATTTTCCGTTATTATTAGCTTCTGTAGGATCAAAAGTTTGTTCACCAACTGTATGCCCATTGCTTTGCTCGGGTTCTATTTCGAGAAGTTTCTTTTCTTCATAAGGGCGCTTGCCAATTAATATTTCCACATCACTCTTATGCAGCACTTCTTTATCCAATAACTCTTTGGCCAGTACTTCCACTTCATGCTTACGATGCATCAGCAGGTTTTTGGTACGGCGGTAGGCTTCTTCAATAATACCTCTTACTTCTTCATCAATGATCTTTCCTGTTTCTTCACTATAGGGTTTAGTAAATGTATTTTCCTGGGTAGGATCATAAAAGCTTACATTACCTACTTTATCATTCATACCATATGCAGTTACCATACTGTAAGCGATCTTGGTTATCTGCTGTAAATCATTAGCCGCACCGGTTGATATTTTACCGAAAAATATTTCTTCTGCTGCACGGCCACCAAGGGTCATGCATATCTGGTCCATCAGCTGATCCGTATTATATAAGTATTGCTCTGTAGGCGTGTATTGTGCATATCCTAAGGCAGCTGTGCCTCTGGGCACAATGGTTACTTTTAATAATGGATACGCGTGTTCGAGAAACCATCCACAAACTGCGTGACCCGCTTCGTGATAAGCAATGATGGATTTCTCATGCGGAGCAATGATCTTGTTTTTCTTTTCAAGCCCACCGATTACCCGGTCTATCGCATCCTGGAAATCGATCATTTCCACAGAATCTTTTCCTTTCCGCGCAGCAATCAGTGCCGCTTCATTACACACATTGGCAATATCAGCGCCGGCAAAACCCGGTGTTTGTTCAGCCAGTTTATGAAGATCCAGTTTTTCAGATATTTTAATAGGAAGCAGGTGTACTTTAAAAATAGTTTCCCTTCCCTTAACATCGGGCTTATCAATAGATATCTGCCGGTCAAAACGTCCCGGACGCAGCAATGCGGTATCCAGTACATCCGGGCGGTTTGTTGCGGCCAGTATAATAATACCGGTATCTCCGCCAAAACCATCCATCTCTACCAGTAACTGGTTCAAGGTGTTTTCCCTTTCATCATTGCTCATAATGGCATTCCTGCCCCGCGCACGGCCAATCGCATCTATCTCATCAATGAAAATGATACATGGCGCTTTTTCACGTGCCTGTTTAAAGAGGTCGCGAACACGGCTGGCACCCACGCCTACAAACATTTCCACGAAATCACTTCCGCTGAGGCTAAAGAAAGGTACCTGGGCTTCTCCTGCCATGGCTTTTGCCAATAAGGTTTTACCGGTTCCGGGAGGGCCTATTAATAATGCGCCTTTTGGAATTTTACCACCAAGGGCCGTATATTTTTTTGGATTTTTCAGGAAGTCTACTATCTCCATCACTTCCACTTTTGCTTCATCAAGTCCTGCTACATCTGCGAACGTAATATTTACTTTCGCGCCTTTATCAAATAAAGTGGCTTTGGATTTTCCGATACTGAAAATACCGCCGGGACCACCCGCTCCGCCCTGGCCACCCATTTTACGCATCAATAGTATCCATGCGCCAATAATAATGAGTAGCGATAAGACCGTGTTGAGAATGGGACCAAACCATTCACCTTCGTCAGCCGGATATTCTTTAACCTCAGCTATATTGGAGTCTTTATACACTTTGGCGATACCGTCATGAAAACTTTTCCAATCGGTTACCTGAAACTCGAAGAGTGGAGAAGGAGCTGTTTTTGCTTTATCCTTGTTAAGGTTTTTTAGCGTTCGTGTATAGAACGGCTTATTAAGACTATCCGGGTTAATGTATACCCTTACTTTAAACTTATTGGTGGCAAGGTCCATTCTTGTTACATCACCCTGTGCCAGCATATCCTGCTTAAACTCCTGTTCGGTGGTTTTGGTAGTTTCCGGGGCAAAACGTGTAAACTGAAGGGAAAATAATATCACCGCAATAATTCCATAGATCCAGTAAATACTGAACTTAGGGCCTTTTCGTGGGCTACTCTCTTTTTCCGGACCGCCTGATCTTGAACTTTTATTTTCCTGTAACATATCAATATACCTCTGTAATAAATTCGGTTTCTATGTATAACGTTTTACTGAGCCTTATGTTTTAAATTCTTTTTTAAAGATCATGTAGCTGGGATGCTGCATCACTCCACATTTCTTCCAGCTTATAAAAATTACGGGCCTCAGGATGCATGATGTGTACTACCACATTTACATAATCAATCAATACCCATTGTAGTGCCTGCCTGCCTTCATGTTTATACGGTGCTTCGCTGCAGTTTTTTTTAACCAAATCTTCTATATTATCGCAGATCGCTTTTACCTGTGTAGTGCTGGAGGCCTGACAAACAATAAAAAAGTCTGCAGAGGCTTCCGGTATTTTCCGAAGGTCCAGGCTCACGATATTCTCCCCTTTCTTATCCTGTATCGCTTTTATTATTGTTCTAAAGATTTTTGAATTGCGTGAAAGTCTGGTGATGGTGCTTTTTTCACGGGTTTGTAAAACAGAAAGAGGTTCCAATAATCGATCAGATTTAAATGAGTAATTTTTTCCTTTGCCGGGATGCCAAAGCAAACCGCTGCCCTAACTTTGCCAAAAATAGTAATTCTTTGTCACCCTCAACTGCTAAAACTGTTATCGGGCAACCGTTTATCGAATTAATTACGGTTGAAAGCACCAACATCTATGCCATGGACCAGTTGAAGGCTAATTTGGCTGCACACGGAACGGTGTATTTTGCGCATGACCAAACAGCCGGCAAGGGGCAGCGGGGAAAAAGTTGGCAAACCCAGCCGGGTACCCATATTGCTATTAGTGTTGTTTTAGACTGTTCTTTTCTTTCCCTACCAGAACAATTTAATCTGAACCTGATGTCGGCGTTGGCAGTACATGATTTTTTTAGCAAATATGCCGGAGAAGAAAGTTCTGTTAAATGGCCAAATGATCTTTATTGGCGTGACAGAAAGGCAGGGGGCATACTAATTGAAAACCTTATTAGGGGCAATGTTTGGCAGGGTTCTGTAATAGGTATCGGTATTAACCTGAACCAGGTTCAATTTCCCTCCACAATGCCTAACCCGGTTTCGCTTAAGCAGATTACAGGCAGAAATTACGATACGGTTTTAATGGCAAAGGAACTTTGCGCCTGCCTGGAAGCGCGGTACAGGCAATTAGAAAACCGGGCATTTATGCAAATGCTCGACCGCTATAATGAGCATCTGTATAAACGTGGTAAAGAGGTAAAACTTAAAAAAGATCGTACGATATTCAACGCTGTAATTGAAACCGTTTCAGCGGGAGGCGAATTATTTGTTTCAGGATGCCAGCAGGATAGCTTCCGGTTTGGCGAAGTGGAATGGGTACTTACTGAAAAAATATTGAACAATGAAAAAGAGGAATAAAAACTGTTGGCAGCGATTGCTTAGCCTTTGCAGATGAATTGTGGACTGTTTACGTGTATCTTTTACTTGACGATCTTCTCCAATAACAGGTTTTTCTTATCCTGTGCCAGGTATACTTCAGCATCGTTGTTCATGATCAGCAGAAATTCTTTTTTATCAACCTTCTTGATATGATTTAGGTTAACGATAAAACTTCGGTGTGTTCTAAAAAACGGGCCATTGTTTTCGAGATATTCGAAATCAATTAGTTTTTTAGTAATGGTTAGTACCCCATGTGAAGTGGTATAGAAACGGGTATAACTACCCTCCGCCTGGAGGTATAGAATATCCTCCATTTTAACCACAAATATGGTTTCTGCTGTTTGTAAAACGATCTTTTTTTCAGATTGATTGGAAAAATTTTCTTTAAGCACCTGGTACTGCCTGTTTGCATTAACCTGGTCGGCAAGACTAAGTTTTTTCAGCGCTCTTGCAATATGTTCGAGGCGTACGGGTTTTAAAATATAATCTACGGCTGAAGTTTCAAAAGCACGTAAAGAATGTTCACTATATGCCGTAACAAAAATTATTTTAAAATTATAGGATTAGGTAGAATAAACGCAAAGGGTTTTTAAATATTGATAGGGATGTGGAAACTGATTCATCATTCTCCCTATCATATCATTGAATAACCATGCACGCATATTCCTTCTGTTAAAACGATATTCATACTCATTGACGTAAGCAAACAAATATTGATCAGCGCATTTTTGATGCGTGCCTCTTAGCCAGTTTTTGAACTGCATTATTTGTTTGTGCAATTGCTCCATGGTGCTTCCTTTTTTAGAATGCTGGATATTGATATTTTTCATCTCCTTTGCCAGTTTCTTGTATGTATGAAACGCATCAGTTTGAATT
>JBBRHM010000185.1:0-5723 GCA_038222655.1 Chitinophagales bacterium
GATCGTTTTGCGTCTTAATAGTAACTAATGAGAGCTAATAAATGTATTTCTGGTCACCATGCTATTATTCAAAGTATTTGGAATTAAATCTGAATTTCTAAAAATTTATGAAGATTTTAAAAAGACATACTACATCAACCTTTTTAATTGGAGTATACTTTTTGTGGTGGCCTTTTGTTATTTATTATTATTTTAGTTTGACTGCGCATATAAAACCAGCTTGTGACTTTTCGCCATTAGGAATTGTTTTCATCTCATTGTTTCTTGGATTCATTTATGCTTCAGGTTTTTTACTCAAATCATTGACGACAAAAGAACCCAGCAGTACCGACTACTTAATATTTTTAGGATTAATTACGTTGCCATTAGTTCTCGGTGGACTCTATCTGATGAGCAATGCATAACTATTTTTTAAACAAATTCGTAAGAGTACTTAAAAACAAGAATTTGAATTGAGGAAAAGACGTTACAGTACTTCTACTATACCAAAACAAGCTATGTAACACCTTCAGAAACTAATACGTCGGAAACACTAAAATGGAAACAGTGAATAGTCAATATATTATACCAAAGAGTACCAGCATTCCCCCCGCCGTTGTTGGTCGCCTGACAAACAATAACTTTACATATTACATTTCGAATATTATCCCCAACGTGTTGCCATTCCAATCTGAATTGGCTATTTAGCATCCTTACCCATTTTCGGGGATAGTTGTTGGTCAGGCGACTAACAATGGCGTAAGCTGAGCAAAATTAATATAAAAAATGCCGGTCAATTACTCTGTAACGATCTGTTCGAAAAAAACAATTTTATATCCTTCTTTTTGATGTCTCTCTGCGTTTTTATAATACTTCCAAGCAAGTACCTTCTGTAAATCTTTTCATCAGGAATGTAAACTTTTTGTTTGTCAATGCTTTTGAAATATAGTTTCAGAGAATCATTGTCAAAAACATCGAAATGCCATATATGATCATCCGGATAGGTTGGAATATTCGGAAGACTTATGTTGTAGAATGAATTTGCATTCACTGGAAAATATCGAGGGCCCTTTAAAAATGTAATGCTAGCAACACCACTATCATTGTTAAGCAAGACCATAATATTTTTTGAACTGGTATTATTTATATAACCGATCTCAACCATTTCATGCAATCGCAGTCGACAGCCTCCAAAAAATATAATTATTATTATCAAAAATAATTTTGCAGAAGCGATTTTATTACTAAGCTTTTTAATCACATGCAGTGGATTTATAGATGATTGAAATATAAATAGGGCGGTCGGTCCAAAAAAAATTTGAAAGTGCATTTGCGCCTGTTTCTTCAAAACATTACCGGCACTAACGCCGGAACCCTTTGCTGGTAAGCAAGATAGGCCTCACCATATTCAATCGCCAGTTTTTTCTCCTCAAAATACATCCCTATTAATGTGTACAAGGTAATACACACAAAGCTTACCAGGTTATTAAGATAGGGATACCCTAAAAACATGGCCCACACAAACAACAAGGTTCCCGAATACAAAGGATGACGTACATAGGCATTCATTCCATCCTGTTGCAAAATAGAAGTTGTCTTTTTCTGTTCCATCAAAACATCAATCCCACTGAGGTAGAGAAAATATTTTTTTATACAGATAAGCATAATGGCAAATCCCGCGATAACCAATATGGCAGCAATCATTTTTTCAATCAAAGGAGGCCGCCATATAATTGCTTCACTAATAGAAAAATGGCAGTGTACTACCCAGACAAGGATAGCCGTTGCTAATATAGAATACAGCAGACGGTAATATTTATAGGATTGCTTCATCCACCCCATGGCCAATCGTTTTATACTGGCTAATGCCAACAGGCTATGCAGCATACCAAAAACTAACCATGCAAAAACAAGAAGAAGATATTGAGACAATCAGTAGCTTTTAAAAATGAGATGTTAATATTGCCCTGTACCCAGTAACACCAGTGTGCAGGCTTCCAATGGTTCAATACCATTTTTTCGGGCCAGTTCCTCAAGTTCCTCATTTTCTGCCCCCGGGTTAAAAATGATACGTTTAGGATGAAGTGATAAAATATATTCGTAATACTGCTGCTGATGCGCCGGGTTAAGGTAGAGTGTAACAGTATCTACCTCCTTTTCATCTGGTCTTTCAGTAATAATTTCGGTGTCCCCTGCTTTGCCCTGTTTTTTTCCAATAGCAATCACAGGATGCCCGTAAAGCTTTAGTTTTTCCACGGCGAGGAAACTATATCGTGAAGGATTATCACTGGCGCCGAGTACAACGGTTTTTTTCATAACTGTAAAATAAGTAGAATAACGGGGTCTTTATTCTGAATTCGTTAACGGACTAATTCAATAACCATACCACCACAGAAGATTACTTAACTTCCCGGCATGAAACTGTATGTACTGACGGCATTCTTGTTTTTAGGTGTTTATACTGCCAACGCGCAATGGAAGCCTTTCCGTTTTGCCTTTATTTCTGATACCCATATCGGATCACCCAATGGCGGGGCGGAAGAGGACCTGCGCAGGACAGTAGCCGATATTAACCAAACGACAGACATTGCTTTTGTAGTAATCACCGGGGATATCACTGAACTGGGCACCGATGCTGAAATCAAATTAGCCAAAGAAATACTAAGCGGATTAAAAGTTACTTATTACATCATCCCTGGCAACCACGACAGTGGTTGGAGCGAAAGTGGCGGGGTTACATTTGGCCAAGTATTTGGTAATGATAAATTTGAATTCGAATACAATGGTATCAGTTTTTTGGGATGTGCTTCAGGGCCATATGTTCGTATGAGTGATGGGCATATTCCGAGAGATGCAGTGGTTTGGTTAGATCAGGAACTGAAAAAGATAGATCCTAAAAAACCTATCATCTTCCTAAACCATTACCCACTTGATAAGGACCTCGACAACTGGTACGAAGCCATTGATCGTTTAAAACAACACAACACACTCGCGGTTCTCTGCGGTCATGGTCACAATAACCATACATTAAATTTTGAAGGGATCCCTGCCATTATGGGCCGATCCAACCTTCGCGCTAAAGCTGCATTTGGGGGCTATAATCTGGTAGATATCAAAACTGATTCAATAATTTTCTCAGAAAGAACGCCGGGCATCATTACCAAGTTGCCATGGACAAAAGTGAAACTTGAACCGCATCAATATGAGCCCAGCAAACAATATGCACGTCCTTCTTATCTTGTTAACGACAGCTTTCCCAATGTACACGCCAAATGGAGTTTTGCATCAGATGCCAATGTGATCTCTACTCCGGTTGTGACTGATAGATTGGTGATTTTTGGTAATAGTTTGGGAAGGATCGATGCCTTGTCATTATTCGACGGAAAAAAACAATGGTGGTACCAAACGGGTAATGCCATTTATTCTTCACCGGCAGTTAGTAAAAACAAAGTAGTGATTGGTTCGGGTGATGGAAATATTTATTGCCTCTCGGCAGATAAGGGTAAACTGCTTTGGCAATTTAAAACAGGTGCAGCGGTATTGGGCTGCCCTTTAATAGACCACGATGCTGTTTACATTGGGGGAAGCGACCATCATTTTCTTGCACTCAGTCTCGCTACCGGTAAAGAGATCTGGCATTTTGAAGGATTGGACGGCCCCGTAGTAAGCACACCGGTTTTATACAAAGGCAGCATTATTTTCGGAGCGTGGGATACAAATCTTTATTCGCTGAATGCTGCTGATGGTAAACTTTTGTGGAAATGGAACAATGGCTCACCCGTCCGAAATTTTTCTCCGGCTTCCTGCATTCCGGTAATTAATGATGATGTAGTGTATATCGTTGCCCCGGACAGATACCTTACTGCCATTGACTTTCACGATGGAACTACCTTATGGCGAAACAATGAATCTACCGTTCGCGAATCGATTGGCATTTCGGCAGATGGTAAATTTGTATACGGTAAAACCATGAATGATACCATTGTTGCTTTTCCAACCTCACGCGAAAAACAGAAAGCCGCCTGGAAACTGGATTGTGGCTTTGGCTATGAACATATACCTTCTATGCTGATTGAAAAAGAGGGCATCGTTTTCTTTGGCACAAAAAACGGGAAAGTATACGCGATAGACCCGCTTGCAAAAAAACGATTATGGACTTTCAAGATCGATAACTCGATGGTAAATACCGTGCAGGTGATCAGTGCCAAACAGGTGATTGCCGCTACCATGGACGGAAAAGTTACCCTGCTGAAAATAAAATAATCAATTATGATACGCCTATTCATCTCTACTTTATTGTTTATGAGTATACAGCTACCTGCAAGTTCTCAACAACGGATCTTTATTTATCCTTCCCAGGAAGGTATTGTGATTAAAGGGTTTGACAGCCTTGCCCCCTATATGGACTACTACCCTTCAACCAATCCGTCAACAAAGAAAACGGCTATACTTATTTGCCCCGGCGGTGGCTATTCACATCTTGCCTTTGAAAAAGAAGGCATATTACCCGCACGTTTCTTTAATCAGAATGGTATAGATGTTTTTGTTTTAAGCTACCGGCTCAATAACAACAAACAGGAGGGGCACCGCTACCCTGCCCAGTATACAGATGCTACTACGGCCATCCGGATTATCCGTTCAAGGGCGGAAGAATGGCATATAGACCCGGAGAAAACAGGTATCATGGGCTTTTCAGCAGGTGGGCACCTGGCATCTACTGTAGCAACGATACAGCAGAAAGCAGATCCGGCTGCTGCAGACCCCTTGTTGCATATAGGCACCAGGCCTTCTTTTGCTATCCTTATCTATCCCGTAATTACTATGGATACGCTGTTTGCCCATCGCGGCAGCCGTAATATGCTGTTAGGCAAAAACCCTGATGCTGCACTGGTAAATGCACTGTCTACTGAAAAAAGGGTAACCACTTCCACTCCTCCAGTGTTCCTTGTACATGCAGATGATGATAAAGCCGTACCACCCATGAATAGTATTTCTTTTTATGAAGCATTAAAGAAAAATAAAGTGCCTGCATCTATGTTCATCTACGATCATGGCGGACATGGATTTGGCATGGCAGCAGCCGATCCGCTAATAAGCCAGTGGCCAACCCTTTGTCTGCAATGGCTGCAGCGGCAGGGTTTTAAATAGTGGACAGTCTGTGCAGTAATAAAATTTTCCGGCCCACTAAATAAGCTTGTTTATAAAAAAAGTTTTTTACCTTTCATCTCTCATACTTAACAAAACACAAACTAATATTATCATGGCAAAAGCAACAAAAAAAAAGGCTGCTAAAAAAATAGCAAAAAAAACGGTTCCTAAAAAAGCTGCACCTAAAAAAACTGCAAAAAAAACAGCGCCTAAGAAAAAGACAGCGGCGAAAAAAGTAGCAACAAAGAAAAAAACGGCTCCTAAAAAAGCTGCAAAAAAAGCCGCACCCAAGAAAAAATCTCCCGTAAAAAAAGCGGTGAAAAAAGCGGCGGCAAAAAAAGCTTCTCCAAAAAAAGCAGCGCCTAAGAAAAAAACGGCATCAAAAAAAGTTGTGAAAAAAGCTTCTCCAAAAAAGGCTGCACCAAAAAAAGTTGTGAAGAAAGCTTCTCCCAAAAAGGCTGCGCCAAAGAAAGTTGCCAAAAAAGCAGCACCTAAGCCCACCGTAAAAAAAGCAGCCCCAAAGAAGAAGGCAACTGTTAAAAAGCCTGTCCCTGCTCCCGTATCAACGCCTGCACCCGCACCGGTTGAGCAAGTAC
>JBBRHM010000186.1:0-5701 GCA_038222655.1 Chitinophagales bacterium
GAAAAGAAGCGCGGAATATCATATTTATTAAGTCTTACCTGATCCATGATATCAGTGCCAGAGATTTTGAAAGTGCGGGCCTGAAAAATTATGATCCGCTGCGATCATTAACCAAAAAAGAATTCGCACTTCTTTTATATAGTCATATCCTTTTTTGGGATTTTGTTGAGAAGGATTATTCAGGGAATGTTTTTTTGAAATAGTGCTACCCAACTGATCAAATACTATTTTTAGAATTAGGTCGTTTATTCACCTAAACCCCTGCAGATAGCAGTTACGTTATTTACTTTTTTGTCTTGATACAAAAAAGTAACAAAAAAAATCAAGGCTGCATAAAAAAAGCTAAAAATTTAAATGCCTGGCTAAAATGAAATTAGCTCAATCATTTGAAAGTTGCCAAGCTATAGTAGGACTTACGGGCTAGCAGCTAAGCCCAGCTTTAGTATCGTTAATTTCATTTCTTAACGCCATTCATTCAAATTTTCTTAACGCTTTTTTTATGAGGCCTGTTGAGATTATCAAATTAAAATTCAATTATCATCTAAATAGCAGTTTCGGAAATTTGCGTTTATTCTACTTAATCCTAACTATTTTTTTGTCTCATAGGAATCAATAATTTTTTCTAACTCATCCCTGCTTACCGCTTTCTGCTGGTTATTAATATTAATTACAATTAAATAGCCGGTAGTGCCGGATGTTGACAAAAATGTATTTGCCAGGTTAAACTGATCGCTTTGCAAAAACCTGCCATTAAAAATATTCCAGGTTTCTTTTGCACATAAACAGCCCAGGGTTGGTGTAAGTGGGTAAAATGGTTTGTCTTTAAAATAGTCGGGGTCTATCGTAGTGCCATGCGCAATAATCTCTGTACGTCCGGCTTTGCCTGCATAAAAAGCTTCTGTCATGGGTGCATAAGAACGCCATGATGCAGGTAAAAGGTTCAGGTAATTAGTCAATCCATCTTTTGAAGAATCATATGTCGTATGCCAGAACACACTATCTGCTTCATTAGGCATTACCAGTTGAATATTGGGTGTGGGGCCTATAAAAAGGTTATGCGATACTTCTGTTCCCTGTATGCTATAGATGCCTTGTGGTGTGCTGCCATTGGTAATAAAATACGGGAGATCAGATCCTGATCTGGCCAGTTGTTCGAAAGCTAATAATTTTCCATCTCCCGCTTTTGCAAAACTTCCATCTGCATTTTGAATGATAGCAAGCCCGGGATAATCCCTGTTCCATCGCTGGAATGAATAAATGATTTTCTGTCCGTTTATTTTTTGTTGCTGAAATAATCCATTTAGATCCGGTATTCTTTCTGAAACAAGCCGTGAATGATTCTGTAAGTAATTATCCAGTTCAGTAAGTATTATCTGTTCCTCATAACCCAGAAATTGTTGTTTTATCAGGTTGCGTAAAGCCATACTGGTAGCCAAATTAGGGTCCAGCCTGTACAGGTAAACTGCCTGCATGGCAAAAAGTTTTGGCATAGGTTCTGTAAGTATCAGCTGGCTGATTTCTTTCTTGTATTCAGACGGATAACTTGCATACACTGCTTCCAGAAAAGATCTTTTGGTTGCCATTTCCAGCTTTCGGTAATTATGAAGCATTGTACCAAACCCTTTTTCTATTTCCCGCGATCGGAAAAGAAATTGCGATATGGCCCAGCAGGCTTCCCGGTATTTGTCTTCGCTGTTACTGTCTAAAGGTTGGGTAAAAGTTTCCCTGATGGTTCTTTCGCGCATGTTTTTATCAAAATCAATGCGGCGCTGGTATAGCACAAAATCAGAATGGATACTGTCGCGGGATAATTGCGCAAACAGGGTTATTGAAAGTGAGATACTGAGTAATAGGGCTATAGCGTATTTCATCATGTAAAATTAAGCACTAATACTTGCATAGCAGCCATTCGGGAGAGCCGGGCGGCTGCTTACGATAAAGAATTATCTTGCGCACAAATATTTTTACGTGATTATATTTTCCTACAAACACTTATACGAGTTCACATTCTCCGTTTTTAAAAGTATAGGCTGCTCAGATGAACATGCTGCCACAGCCACTACCGGTTTAATTGCAGCCGACCTTCGCGGAATTGATAGTCACGGCGTAGCGCGATTAAGCGGCTATGTGCGTTTATGGGAAGTAAAAAGAATTAATGCTACACCCGAAATAAAAATTGTTCATGAAACTCCTTCTACAGCAGTAATTGAAGGTGATGCAGGATTGGGCCTTGTAGTAGCTCCTTATGCTATGCAGGTGGCGATTGACAAAGCAAAAAATGTAGGTACGGGTTGGGTGAGTGTCCGCAATAGCAATCATTTTGGTATAGCCGGGCATCATGCAATGATGGCACTGGAGCATAATATGATTGGTATGGCCATGACCAACGCCAGTGCACTGGTAGCGCCCACTTTTTCCATTGAGAAAATGTTGGGCACCAATCCTATTGCCGTAGCGATACCTGCTGGTGAGCAACCGCCTTTTGTAGCTGATTTTGCAACTACTACGGCTGCTAATGGAAAACTTGAAATATTGCAACGTAAAAATGCAGATACGCCTTTGGGATGGGTGCAGGATAAAGAAGGGTCACCATCAACAGATGCAAATATTTTAAAGAAGCAGGGTGCGCTACTTCCGCTCGGGAGTGACAGGGAGCATGGAAGTCATAAAGGGTATGCATTGGGAAGTATTGTGGATATTTTTTCAGCCCTGTTAAGTGGTGCTTCTTACGGTCCATGGGCACCTCCTTTTCCTGCGTATGTACCTATGCCTGAAAATATGCCTGGCAAGGGGTTAGGACATTTTTTTGGCGCGATGCGGATTGATGCATTTCGCCCTGCTGACGAATTCAAACAACATATGGATAACTGGATAAACCGTTTTCGTTCTGCTACGCCAGCAAAAGGATACGATAAAGTATTGATACCCGGCGATCCTGAAAGAGAAGCAGAAGTTCAGCGGATGCAAGAGGGAATTCCGGTGGTTAACAGTGTAGTTGATGACTTAAAACTAATTGGAAAAAAATTTAGTTTGACGCTATAGTATCGTAAGGGTAACAAAATTGAGTAATGATCGCATTGGAAGAATTAATTTTTAAGAAAGGCCAGCACTTCATCGGCAAATTCTTTTGTAGACGCAGCATGATTATGATCACCAGGTACTTCTTTAAATTGCGAACCCGGTATCAGTGCGGATAATTCAGTTCCCAAACCATTGTCTTTATCTTTATCACCGCATATCACCAATACACGTTTCTTTACTTTGTGTAATGCCTGTATGGAAGTAGAGGGTTGCTCTTTCTGCTGATAAGCTAATGCCAGCTGATCAAGTCCTGATTGTTGTACATACTGCACCATTCCTTTTAATTCAGGAATACTGTCTCCCATCAGTGCATGATAAAACATAAGACGGCGCGGCCATTCAGGATTCGTAAATTCTTTTCCCATGCCACCCAGTATAGCTTTATTCACCCGCTTGTCTAACACCAGTAAACGCGCAGTGATGATGGACCCTCTTGAATAACCGATCACATCATATTTTTTAATACCTAACTCTGAAGCAATACCCATAATATCTTTTGCCTGTGCATCATTTTCATAGGCAGCAGCTGTATGTGGCTTATCTGATTTGCCATTGCCACGGAGATCCATAATCACCACTTTATAACCGGCTGCCAGCAGGCTAAGGTAGATAGGCGATTTTTTCCAGGTAGTGGAGTTGACAATAAATCCATGTACCAGTAAAACAGGATAGCCGGTTCCTTTTACTTCATAATAGATATTGGTACCGTCGGCCGCATGAAAAATATGTGAAGAATCTTGCTGTGCAAAGGTTGTAAGCGATAATAAGCAGGCAATCACATACAAGTTCAAACGATAAAATAAATGGGTTAACTGTTTCATGGAAAGCAGGTATTTGGGTTAATTTAAAGGTACAGTGCTTTTCAAAAAAAGGAATAGTTTTTTTGCTGAAACGCTTTGCCATGCTAACATCCGTTAATTAAAATACTTATGTTAAAATAGGGAGCAGCATGTACATTTGCACCATAATTTATCATGCAGTAAAAAATTGGGGGAGGGGGTTTATGAAAGTAATGAAGTTTGGTGGTACCAGTGTTGGTAAGCCGGAACGTATGCACCAGGTATCACAACTGATCACAAAGGATGCAGAAACCAAGATCGTTGTGCTTAGCGCATTAAGCGGCACTACCAACGCACTGGTAGAGATCAGCAATAGTTTGTCAAACGCTGATCGCGGCACTGCCAAGCAACGGATAGATGCCCTGGAAGCACACTATCGTAATTTTGTACTGGAACTGGTTAAGCAGGAAGAAAACCGCGCTAAAGCCAATGCAGTAATCAGTGAACATTTTGAGTTCCTGAATATCATTTTGCGCATCTCTTTTAGTGAAGCGTTGTATAAAGATATTCTCGCACAGGGTGAACTGATGAGCACCAAACTATTTAGTGTATATCTCGAAGAACAGGGTATTGAGCATATGTTGTTACCTGCTTTGGAATTTATGTCTATCGACACTAATGAAGAGCCACAACTGGGAAGTATTAAAATAAAACTCAGTCAACTGCTGCACCAGAATAGTACTAAAAATTTATTCGTCACGCAGGGATATATCTGCCGTAATTCGAAAGGAGAAGTAGATAATCTAAAACGTGGAGGCAGTGATTATACAGCATCACTCATTGCCGCAGCCATAAAAGGATCTGTTTGTGAAATATGGACAGATATTGATGGCATGCATAATAACGATCCGCGGATTGTTGATAAAACAATTGCTATCAAACAACTCAGTTTTGATGAGGCCGCAGAACTGGCCTATTTCGGTGCCAAGATCTTACATCCCACCTGCATATGGCCCGCACAACAGGAGAACGTGCCTGTAAAACTGCTAAACACTATGCAGCCGGAAGCCCCGGGTACTGTTATTACAAAAGAAGCAGGTAGTGTAGGAGTAAAAGCAGTAGCTGCCAAAGATGGTATTATCGCCATCAAAATTAAAAGCAGCCGTATGTTACTGGCTTATGGTTTTTTGCGTAAAGTATTCGAAGTGTTTGAGAAATACCAGACTTCTATTGACATGATTACTACTTCTGAAGTAGCCGTATCAGTAACGATTGATTCCGATACTTCCTTGAAACAGATTGTAAAGGAACTTGAGCCGTTTGGAACGGTGGACGTTGATAAGAACCAGACAATCGTTTCCATAGTTGGCAATGAGATTGCACAAACAGCGGATGTATTGCAGAAGTTGTTTGAAGCAATCAAGGAAGTACCCGTAACTATGGTAAGTTATGGCGGAAGCCCGCATAATATTTCGTTGCTGGTACCCAGTTCCTATAAAACAAAGACCTTGCAATTACTGAACAGGGGGCTGTTTGGGTTATAATATATACTGCATGTAATGTTACGTGCAGCATATTTTAGTCAATGTAGGTTTCTTTTAGAACGGCTTTGATTTTGTATGTCTCTTTGTCTGTCAAAATATCTAATGCCTTAGTTATTCTCTGTCTGTCTATAGTTCTGATCTGGTCTAACACTACCCATCCTTTTGTTTTGTTATGTTTTACCTCTACTCTTGTGGGATAGGGTTTTGAAGTGCTTGTCATTGGCGCAACAACAATAGTCTGTAAGTATTTATTCATTTCATTTGGTGAAATAATTACACAGGGTCGTGTTTTTTTAA
>JBBRHM010000187.1:0-5602 GCA_038222655.1 Chitinophagales bacterium
TATCAAACTTTTCAGGGGGTCAATTTGAGCCTGTATTAGGTGGTCAATTTGATTTGGAGAGAGGGGGTCAGTTTGGTTTGGCGGAAGGGGTTAAATTTGCGTGGATTTTCCACTTGCCATCATTAAAAATAAACTCGATCCAATTTCGATCTTCTTTTTTTCTTGACCCGGTAAGTCGTTTACCATGATATAGATATTCGATTTTATTAGTAGGGGCATATAGGTAATCGTTAGAATCACGCGACAAAGTCTGGCTGTTGTCCTTTTTCCAGATTGCATCGTTGAGTTTAAGTGTTTGACAACTGGAAATTGCAAACTGTATTGCTTGGATAAAACTACTTTAGCAGGAATTATTGGTCCCGATAAAGATGTTTATTGGGCTTAAGTCTACCGTCACATCATCAATTTTCTTGAATTTTTTAACCTGTATTTTCATCAGCGTGTATTAATATCTTTTTGACAAACCTTTCTTGCCCATATTGCTTGACTATTGATTATCGTTCGTTGTATTCTTTATAAAGTCCGGCCATTTATTCCTAGCAATTAGCTCTTCGATGTTATGAATGGGCCGCTATCATCTTATAGGAAGATACCTCTGAGCCAAAGGTCTTTGAAGGTAATCGATTTTAAACGCCTGCGTTAATGTGCATTCCATGAAATCATTTTAATTATAGTAAAATAACTAACTTAATACAGCCTCTAATGCTTCATCTGCATCTTTGTGAATAAAATTTCCTTGGTAATTTATTGTTGTAGTAATAGATGTATGGCGATACAATTTTTGAAGCATTTGTAAAGAAATCCGGTCACCAGAAATGTTACCGAAAGTATGCCGGGAAATATGATTGGTAATCTTTTTGGGAATATTACATTCCCTTGCAATTCCCGGTAACAGCTCATTAATGCGCTTTGCTTTTTGTGCAATGCGGCCTTGGACCTCAAACGAATCTCCCATATCGACAACTGATTCAAGATCGGGAAATACTAAATCATGTATTGGATTATTACGCTTGTATTGCTCAAGAATTGACAGTGCTTTTTCAGTTAGCTTTAATGAATCCACCTTTCCGTTTTTACCCATTTTATACGTCAGGCGATCATCATGAAAGTCAGACCATTTTAATCGGAATGCGTCAGAAATACGCATCCCTGCTATATAAAATGTAAAAAGCCAAACATTTCTGGCATGATTGGCCGGGGAACCTTCCGGGAACGAAAGCGCTTCAATTTTACGCACTTCATCCATATCTAATCCAATCTTAACTGATTGCGGAAACCTAATTACCATTTTCCCCTTGCCAAATGGATAAGATTTCTGTTCTGCAATTCCCGCCTGAATGGCAAGATTGAAGATAGTCCGGATTGGGACCAGGTGATTGACGATGGTGCGCTCGGTTCGTATCTTTTTATTTTTACCGTATTTAAGATGTGCCTTAAACCGTTTCAATAGGGGTGGGTTTATTTCTGAAAATGCAATATCAGTATTCCCAAGAAATGCCTTAAACGCATTAATACGAGGTTTTTCAGAGGTATATTGATTTCGCTTGCCAGCTTTTTTGAGATTTTCAATGTACTGGTCCGCCTGAGCAAAAAACAGGTTATTATATTTGGGGCGAATCTGTCTTTTGATTGCAAAAGTGGTAACGTCCTTTTTAGCTGTTTCAAGTTCAAGAGAGGTATCTGTTGCTTCACTCACTTTCTTTTTGATAAAATTATTTAGCCTTGCTGCATTGGGGTGTGATTTTCGTATCATCTGGCCTGTCTCATCCCATTGGGAATGCAGCACTTTATATCCCGTATACAGATATGATCGTTTCCTGTTCTTTGTTATTTTGATTACAATAGGATAAGAAGCTTTTGGATCGAAAAACTGTTTGTTTCGGACCATCAGCATTACTTTAATAGCTGCCATAAATTTTAGAATAATAGTGAAGTAAATTTACAAAACTGCTAACACAATGCTAACACATTTGGTGATTTTTTATACACTTTAATAAATAATTATATTAGTAACCTTATGATAATGATACACTTTAGTTTATGAAGGTTCATTAAAGTTCAGTAAAAAAAGGACTTAAAATCCTGTTCGCCGCAACGCGAGTGCGGGTTCAATTCCCGCCTGGGGCACACAGTCAGTGTTTTAAAGTGAATTAAAACGAAGTAAAAACCCTTACAACTCAATAGAAGTAAGGGTTTTGCTTTTTCCGACTCTTTTCAATTCCTCTTAAAAAGTGCCTATTGCTTTTCTGACCCATTAGCGATTTACTTTGGCAGTTGGGTCGTTATCATATTTGGGGTGACCAATCACGCCGATTTAAATGGCGTCACTCTGCAAACAGGTTGCAATAGGTTTATCCTGCAAGGGGTTCCCGGTTTTATCAATGTCGTCCTCGCTCATAATGCCATCTTTTAATATTACTGCGATCTCTTTTTCCAACTTTTTTTGTAATTATTTTTTATTAAACTACTACTTTTCCATGTTCCAGTTGTAAAGTGTAGGTAACACAGGCTGGGATTTCTTCCTTATAATGACTTACATAAATTAATGTTTTTTTCATATTTACACAGATATTATTGATCAATTCAATGAAACGTTTTGCCACTTCACTGTCTAAACCCTGGCATGGCTCATCCAGTATTAATAATGGCGGATTTTTTACAAGGGCCCTTGCCAGCAATACCAGTTTCTGTTCTCCATTGGATAACTGCTTAAATAATTTTTTAGAAAAAGTCTCGATCTGCAAAAGAGCGAACCACTGATCAATAATTATTTTTTGTTGATTACTTAATTGCCTAAACAATCCAATCGTATCAAACAAACCCGAAGCCACTACTTCATAACAGGTAACAGAAGATTCAAAGTAGTGATGTAACTCAGGAGATACATAACCTATCTTCTGTTTGATATCCCAGATCGATTCGCCGCTACCTTTTTTTCTGTCGAAGAGATATATCTCATTTGCAAAAGCTTGTGGGTTATCTCCATTTACCAAACTAAGTAACGTAGATTTTCCTGAACCATTATGGCCGGACACATTCCAGCATTCACCTTTTTTTACTTCCCAGTTAATGTTGTCGAGAATTTTTTTATTACCATAGCTCACATTCGTATTCACCATTTTGATGGCAAAAGAAAAATCGGGGCAGCTGTAAGCTGACACGACAGATTCAAAAAATTTAGTGTTAGAAGCACTTATCTTATTATTGTCTGTAATGGTTTGCCTTTCTGCTTCAAATATTTCATGTGTTGTAACGGAAATTAATTTTCCAGCTTCCAGCTTTGCAACATGCGTAATACAAGATGGAATTTCTGCAGCAGATGTAACCAATAAAATATTGACCCCTTTGGCTACCAGTTTATCAATGATTTCGTTTAATAATTTTCTCGCTGCAATATCTAATCCAGTGTAAGGATTATCCAGCAACAACCATTCGGCATTTTGTAAAACAGCTTTGGCTAATTGAAAACGTTTGTGTTCGCCGTTGGATAATTGAATTAACCGCGTAAACTGAATATGGGAAATACCCAGAAGAGAAAGCGTTTCTTCTATTAGTGATTGGTCAGCACTCAGTTCTTCCAATCCTTCCTGAACGGTTACTGCATCCTCCGAATCATTAGAATTAAAACGCTGCTGGTAATAAAAAGAAGTAAGGTCGGAAAGATTTTTAAACTTGTGCTGTTGTGAGAGGGTGATGATCTTGGGTTGTTTACCGAAAGATGTTTGAAAGGAAATAGATCCTTTTCCAAAATATTTTCCTGCCAGAACATTCACTAAAGTAGTTTTCCCGCTGCCAGATGGGCCAATCACAGCAAGAGTTTCACCTTTATTAACCGAAAAGGAAACACTTTGTAGTACAATGTGTCCTGAAAGCTGCACTGTGAGATCTCTTACCTGCAAAAGGGGGGATGTTTTCATAATTTCTAACCTATACTGTATGAAAAGAATATAAAGACTAACAGCAAGTAGGCAATCATTTTAATTTGATTCATGCCCTTGTTATAGAGAATAGGTAGTTCTGAATTGGGTAAGAGTTTATTATCAACTTGTTTTTACTATTGAAATATATAATTTTCGATGAACTCTACTTTGTAAACCTTTTTTACTGCAGCGGCTGAGACAGACAGAATTTTAGCAGAGTTGCCTAGGCAACAACGCATGTATCTTTGCGATTAAACCGTCGTTGTTAGAGTTGTTTGCATAACTAACATTTCTTACTTATTAACTCAGCCAACAGGTTACTTTACATCTTTACACAACGGAAGCCAACGTGATTGGTACCGGTGCGCCAATCGCCCTTGCCCCTTGTTCCCATGATGAAGCGGGAACAATATTGATCGGTACATAGAAATGAACCACCTTTCTGTACTTTTTTTTGAATGCCGGGTTCATAAGGATCATTACTGTCTGTGGGGCCTTTTGGATTTTTCAGCAATTTATTTTCTTTTATCTGCTCATAATAATCGGCGCGATACCAATCAGCACACCATTCCCATACATTGCCGGTCATATCGTACAGTCCATAACCGTTTTGTGGAAATTGTTTGATAGGGGAGATGCCTATGTAACCGTCTTTGCCATTATCATACAAGGGAAATTTCCCCTGAAAAGTATTGGCCATGGCTTTTCCTGTTGGGTTAAATTCATCGCCCCAGGAAAATTTCTTTCCGCACATACCACCTCTTGCAGCAAACTCCCATTCTGCTTCTGTGGGTAAACGTTTGCCGGCCCATCTGGCATAAGCAACGGCATCATCCCATGCAATATGAACAACTGGAAAATTTTCTTTTCCGGTAAGATTGCTTGCTGGGCCATCCGGATGCCGCCAGCCAGCACCCTTTTTATATTCCCACCATTGCAGATAATTAGTTAATGAAACTACTTTGGCCGGGGGGTTGAATACAACAGAACCTGCCACCAGCATTTCAGGTTTGGCGTCGGGAAATTCTTCTTGGGTGGGTGCTGTTTCTGCAATGGTTTTATAGCCTGTAGCTTTTACAAATTTTTCATATTCTGCATTGGTAACTTCATGCTCATCCATCCAGAAAGCATCCACATAAACCCGGTGTATAAGTGTTGCATCTTCGGTAGTACCTCCTACTTCACATAATGATTCATTGGCGGCATCTGTTCCCATGGAAAATGTTCCGCCGGGAATCCATACCATTGCAACCTGTTTTTGCGCAGGGGCTTTTATGTTATTTTCAATGGTTGATTCAAATCCCGGCTGGCCATTGGCAGATGGATTTCCACAGGCAACAACAACAGCTGCAACCTGAGGTGTGGTATCTACTGTGGCGGTATGGCAACTACATAATAAAGAAAACAGGAACACAATGGCAGCAGGTATTTTTTTTTGTTGTTTCATATTGCTGTAAAATTACTATCCCTTAAGGTATTGGCAGAAGGATTTTTTTGGCATTATAAATTCGTAGAAAACCTTTTTTATACAAACTGAGTTTAGTGTATAGTAATATTTTGTACTATTATATTAATCCTATCCATGTATCATTTCTTACAATTACGAAGTAGGATAATCAGATTCATTTAACAAAAAGGATTGTGCAGGATAGTTCCAAAAACAAGATTAAATACATTCACAA
>JBBRHM010000188.1:0-5590 GCA_038222655.1 Chitinophagales bacterium
AGAAACAGTGGGCCATCCTTTCAATGCCGCGCTGAAGTTGGCTTTGCCATCATTTATATACAGTCTTGTAAGCAAATAAGGTGAGCCTTGTTTTGCTTCATTACCACCTGAGGCAACTGCAAGGTCGAGGTCTCCATCTCCGTCCGCATCAAATAAGGTAGCGCCGGTATTTTCGTAATAGGTATCGGCGATAAATGCCTTTTGGATTTTCTGTTCAAAACGGCCATCGGGTTTTTGGATAAAGAGTTTGGCTGTATCTCCTTTTGCGCTACCTACATAAAAATCTTCGAGGCCATCGCCATTTACATCGCCCACGGCTATTTTAGGCCCTTCGGTGGAGAGCAATCTGGGAATAAGTTTTTCTACATCGAAATCTACAAATTCATTTTCTTTATGCCGTGTATTTCCACTCACCGCCGATGCAGTGATATCTGTATACAATAATTTCTCAGGTAGAATTGCCCGCCTGCTTTCTTTCGCATTTACCTGATCCAATAAAAGCACGGTATCTACCCGTATATTTTTTATAGATTGTATTTTTTGATCCGGCCATTGAACCGTAAGGCTGTCAACTTTTGTATTAGCATTCAATCCAAAAATCAATACGGCATCTACACTACTCTGAAACCCACGCGTGGGCTGCTGTTCAAGCACTTGCTTTTCATCACCTGAATACATAGTTACCCGTGATCCCAGTGCCATAGTATTGGGCGCCGTTCCTTTCAGTTGTACTTTAAGGTAATGATGGTGTAATTTTTCGGAGGATAGATTTTTATAAACTGCCGCTTCCTCGTTTTGGTTATTGATCACCAGTTCAAGATCGCCATCGCCATCCAGATCGGCGTAAGCGGCCCCGCTGCTAAATCCTTTTTGGGTAAAGCCCAGTGAGATGGCTTCATTTTTAAAGAGCAGATTTCTTTGATTCACGAAGGCAAAATTAGCCAGGGGCTGGGAAGGCATTTTATCCAGAAATTCCATAAAATTATACCCGCCCTGCATAATTTTATTAATCACTTCCTGGCTATTAAAATAAGCAAGAAAATCCTGGTTGGTAAGATCTTTGCGGATTCCGTTACAAACAAATATGTCTTTCCATCCATCATTATCAAAGTCAAAACTAAGTGTGCCCCAGCTCCAGCCCGTAGCATCTACACCGGCAAGCTGACCTATTTCACTAAAAGTTCCATCCTCGTTATTTAATTGCAATGTATTACCGGTAAACTGGTGATGAAAGTCTAACTGGTTTTTTGCATTCTGCACATCATAGTTATCAAACTTAATAGTTGTTTTTAAGCGATAATCATTTTCAGGAAGCATTTCGGCAGTGTAAATATCAAGGTATCCATCGTTATTGATATCGGCCATATCTGTGCCCATGGCGCCGTTGCTGATATGGCCCATCGCATTTGTAATAGTTTCTTTGAACGTTCCATTTTTTTGATTGATATAGAGATAATCGCGTTCAAAAAAATCATTGGCCACATAGAGATCGGCCCATCCGTCATTATTCACATCGCCCACTGTTACGCCCAGTCCAAAGGCAATCTCCGGGCCATAGATGCCTGCAGCACTACTTACATCTGTAAACTTACCATCATCATTCCTGTATAAGCGGTCACCATTTACCGGGTCTCGCACTTCCCGTGCATTTTTTGCATAACCAAAATTGGCAATGGAACGGGGACTGTTATTCAGAACAAAACAGTCCAGGTCACCATCCTGATCATAATCAAAAAAAATGGCCTGCGTGGAAGCCCCTTTATCATCCAGACCATATGCATGTGCATCTTCTGTAAATGTTCCGTTTTTCTGGTTAATGTATAATTCATTGGCCCTGTCATCGCCTGCCATAATACCGGCATTACAAACATAAATATCCTGCCAGCCATCGCCGTTGATGTCAATCATGGTTACACCGGTATGCCATTTGTGCTTACTACTAATTTTGGCTTTGGCTGTAATGTCTTCGAACTGCAAATTTCCTTTATTTAGGTACAATTTATTATCGCCCTGGTTGGAAGTAAAAAATATATCAGGCTTACCATCATTATTAATGTCACCAATAGCTACCCCACCACCATTATAAAAATTATGGTAATTAAGGATACTCATATCCTTTGAATCGGTTACTGTATTGTTGAAATTGATACCGGTTTGTGAAGAGGGTAATAATTCAAATAAACTATCTTTTGCCGATTCCTTTTTTGAAAATGTACAGGAAATAAGAAAGAGGGAATAAAAGACCGTACACTTCAATAGACAATTTGATCGGTAGAACATACAAGAGCCGGTTCTGGTAAAATAAATAATACAGCAAATTAACCCTTTTACAAAAGCATACAAAATGAGAATGGGATTAGAAGCACGAGACCCGAAAGGTTAGGATAATTTTATGAATATAACCCCTAAGTATTTCAACTGCTCTGTATGAATATTGCTTATTTTGCAATGTTTATTGACCGCTGCTGATTTATGAAAAAAATTCTCCTGATTGTATTGGTTGCCCTTGTGCTGGGCCTTATAAGTATCTATGTTTTTATTCCGGGGCAACTCAACATTTCAAGCGCGGCTGTTATGCCTTCTTCAGAGAATGGTACGCAACGTTTTGCACTGGTTAAAGCCAATTGGCCAAAATGGTGGAGCTACAGTGGAGATAGTACCCTATCTGCTCCTAAGACACCGGTTGATTCCTTTATAATGCAGGGAGATATGTACACACTAACCGAGGCCTTTTACAAATCTGCTAAAATCCTTATTTGGCATGAAGGGCAACAGATAGAAAGTAACCTGATCATCATTCCCCTGCAAATAGATTCAACAGGTATTGAATGGAAATACGCTGTAACAACTAGTGCCAATCCTTTCAAAAGATTTGTGCAATACCGCGAGGCAAAAGAAATAAAAAAGAATATGGAGAAGGTTTTGCGTAATCTCGGCGCCTTTCTTTCTAAAAAAGAGAATTTGTATGGAGTGCATATTGAAAGAACTTCTATAAAAGATACGTTGGTGGTTTCTACAAAATCAGTATACCCCACTTATCCTGGCACACCCCAGATATACGAGATCATACAGAAAATACAGGGCTTTATAAAAACAAAAGGGGCCACACAAACCGGTAATCCTATATTCAATATTTCTGAAACAGGAAAGAACCAGTTTCAATTAATGTGCGCGATACCTATTGATAAAACCATTACCGGTAATGACGCTTTTGCATGTAAAAAAATGATCAAAGGTAGTTTCATGATTGCAGAAGTGGTAGGTGGTGATTCAACGGTAAAAAAAGCAGCGGCAAGCCTGCAGCAATATTTTGAAGATTACCGTAAAACCTCCATGGCCATAAATTTTAATATGCTGATTACAGATAGACTATATCAACCCGATACAGCAAAATGGATCACCCGATTGTATTACCCTGTTTATTAATTTTCTTTCTCTTTATGATTATTTCTTCACGGCTGCGTCTGTAAATTGTATGACCATCGTGCTATCATTATTCTTTACCAGCACAAAAGCTTCTTTTTTATTGATCATGATTTTTCTGATATGACGGACTTCTCCTTTTAGCTGTAACCCATTTATATTTTCAGCAGAAAATTGACCTTTCCCCTTATTCAAAAGAAGGGTACCGAAATCTGCATCATATCTTCCCATCTGGATATTATTACTGTAAAAATTACCCGCTAACAGAATATCCGGAAGATTATCATGGTTAGCATCTACCACTACTGCGTCCCGGTAGGGGCTTAATTGTGCTTTCCAGGGTAAAGCCTGCAAACTAAAATTTAAGTTACCCTGGTTGATCAATACCGCATTTGCAAAATAATTGGCACTCAATAATTTTGCGTCTTTTAATTTTTCCGGCGTAAATATCTCCGGTAATTGGGCCTTGGCGAAATCGGCGGCGTACAAAAATTTCTTTTTTAAGATCGGCATCTGTTTCTGAAGCTCATCCTTATTAGCAAATGGTATCTCCCTGCCATTTAGGAAATAGGTTAATACCTGTTCTTTTTTTCCATTATCATCAAAGTCATTGTAATACAATTGCACCGGCTCTTTGTCACTTGCCTGCAACCTGCTGTTCAGGCCCAGGTTACCGGCTATTAAATCAATATCACCATCGTTATCAATATCAACAGGCAATATAAAATTCCACCAGCCTTTTTTATCTGTAAGCATTTTTCGGGTAAATTTTCCATGATCATTAATATAGGCGTATATACCGTTCCATTCTGTACACAACAGCAGGTCTTTATCGCCATCTTTATCAATATCAAACCACAATGCCTGCGTGATCATTCCTTCCTGCAATAATTCTTTTGCATAGATAGCCGTAACATCTTTAAAATGTCCTTTGCCATCATTCAGTAATAAATACGAGCGGGGATCTTTACCATAGGCTGAGGGAACCGTACGTCCCCCGATAAATAGGTCTATAAACCCATCTCCATTAAAATCATACGGAGTGATACTGGAAGCATTTACATATATGTTATCAAATCCATGATCAAGTTTGGCAAAACCAGCCTTGCCGTTATTCAGGTAAACACGTGGCAATAAATGTTCATCCGGACCAAAATATTCATTTCCTCCACTGGCAACTACGAGGTCAATATGCCCATCATTGTTTACATCTACCCATTGTGCATCAATATCTTCATACGCACTATCTGCATTAATCACCGGTTGCATTGATCGTATAAATTTACCATTAGGCTGTTGCAGAAAGACAGCCCTTTTCTTATCCCGTGATGCACCGATAAAAATATCTTCCAGTCCGTCATGGTTGATATCGCCAACTGCCAGTGCAGGTCCTTCCGTAGAAACCATATGCGGCATCAAGGGCTCGCGGTCAAATTCAGGAAAATGATTTTCTTCATGCAGGTAAGAAAGAGTTACCTCCTTCGTAATGTCTTCCATAGGCCTTGTAGGTTCCGGCCAATGTTTACTGATTTTAGCATAGTCAAACTTCGGAAGCGCTTTTTTATAAGTGAAGGTAATCTTCCCACGTGTTAACTGCACAGATTGAAAACTATTATCGGGCCACACTAAAAATGCAGAATCAATTTTTGTTTTATCCAGACCAATATGTATGGGACCTTCCATGCTTGACTGGAAACCCCGCACAGGGTTTTTTTCATAAGTACGGATGCCGTTATTGGCATACATAACTATTTTAGCGCCTATTGCATTTATATTTTTTTCTGGCCCGTGCAGTATTATTTCTGTGAAGGCTTTATCATTTGTATCATTACTTTTATTGCGGTAAATAATGGCGGCTTCATCAATATTATTAACTACGATATCAAGGTCGCCATCGTTATCAAAATCTGCATACACAGCGCCATTTGAATAAGTAGGTTTATCGTTTTCAATCAGCTCATTCATATCACTGAATAATAGGTTGCCATTATTTTTAAATAATCGGTTCGGAATTTTTATTTGTGGAAACTTATTTACCAGTGCCATATCTTTCTCCTCCATTTTATTGGCAGAGATCTTTCCCTGTATTTCACGGTCGGAAACAAAGTTTACATAATCCATTTCGTTCATTCGCTTGGGAATACCATTTGAAATGAACAGGTCCTTC
>JBBRHM010000189.1:0-5554 GCA_038222655.1 Chitinophagales bacterium
TCTTCATCAAAAGATCTCATGCTGCAAAACTAGGGTTTGCAACAAAAGACCCCGCAGTTTGCGGGGTCAATTCAAACAATTTATTTACAGAAGGCGGTTAATTGACCCTCACAGAAACGATTTGGTGCTTGCCATCCTTTACTTTTAACAATATGGTTATGCCATAACCCCTAGTACTGCCCTGGAGTTTACCGGTCATGTACATGGTATTGCCAATTTCACGGTCAGAAGCTTTTTCAAACCCCTTGATACCATTTTCTTCAAAGAAAGCTTTCAGGGTAATACCGGCCTGGTTACGGCCAATATTCTTCACTTCCGCCTTATCCATGAGTTTCATATCAACATAATCGTCAAAATACCGGGATACTTCTATAGCATTTCCGCTTTTGAAAGCCTGTATGATCGCGTCTGTATTTCCCTGGTAGGTAAATGACATAGCACCAAGGGCTAACGAGATCACTAAAAAGATTTTTTTCATATTGCACTATTTACTGACCACCCAAATGCCAAAAACATGCCAACTTTGGCGGTTACTGTTAAAGTTAACAGCAATAGGTCAAAGTTAAATACAGTAATTTTATTCTATGAGCAAGAAAGTAATTTTAATGATCATGGATGGATGGGGACTTGGGAAAATAAAGTCAGCAGATGCCATTCAAAACGCGAATGTTCCTTTTGTAAGTTCCTTATATAAAAATTATCCTAATACTACCTTACTTACCTGTGGGGAAGTGGTGGGATTACCAGATGGGCAGATGGGTAACAGTGAAGTAGGTCATTTAAACCTGGGGGCCGGCCGTATTGTGTACCAGGAACTGGAAAGAATTAATGTTGCGGTGCGTGACGGCGAATTCGCTAAAAATGAGCACCTGCTTGCCTCTATCCGCTTTGCTAAAACCAATCAAAAACCTTTGCATTTGCTCGGATTGGTGAGCGATGGTGGTGTGCATTCGCATATTAATCACCTGAAAGCCATTTGTGATATTTGTAAAAACGAAGGTTTAACGGAAGTATACCTGCATGTGTTTACGGATGGAAGAGATACAGATCCGAAAAGTGGTTTGGGCTTTATTACCGATTTGCAGAACCATTTGAATTCTTCTGTTGGCAGGATCGCCTCTATAAGTGGCAGGTATTATGCAATGGACAGGGATAAACGCTGGGAGAGAGTAAAACTGGCCTATGATTGCCTGGTTAAAGGAGAAGGCCCCAAAGCCACAGATGCCCTCACTGCCATCAAGCAGTCTTATGAAGCAGGTATCACAGATGAGTTCATCAAACCCACTGTTATATTGAATGAGGCGCAACAACCCTTAGCTACTATTAAAGATGGTGATGCCGCGCTTTGTTTTAATTTCAGAACCGACCGTTGCCGCGAGATCTCTGATGTATTAACACAGCATGATCACCCGGATTTTGGAATGCATAAGCTGAACCTTGATTATACTACCATGGCTCTTTATGATCATTCTTTTCAGAATGTACATGTGATTTTTGAAAATGATAATCTCGTTAATACCTTAGGTGAAGTGCTGGCAGCCGATGGAAAAAAACAGATACGTATTGCCGAAACAGAAAAATACCCACATGTAACTTTCTTTTTCAGCGGTGGCCGCGAAGACCCTTTTCCCGGCGAATCACGCATTATGGTACCCTCTCCAAAAGTGGCTACCTATGATCTGCAACCGGAAATGAGTGCCGTAGAAATTACGGACAAACTAATACCTGAGATAGAAAACGAAACCGCTGATTTTATTTGCCTCAATTATGCAAACACAGATATGGTAGGCCATACCGGTGTATTTAGCGCAGCCATTATAGCCGCTCAAACGGTGGATGCCTGTGTGCAAAGAGTGGTAACAGCGGCCCTGGCGCATGGGTATACCGTTTTCTTAACCGCAGATCATGGCAATGCCGATTATATGATTAATGAAGACGGCACGCCAAATACAGCACACACGCTTAACCCTGTTCCGTTTTTTATTATTGATAAAGACTGGAAAGGAACTGTGAAAAGCGGAAAGCTCGGCGATCTTGCTCCTACCATATTAACAGTAATGGGTTTACCTATACCGAAAGAGATGACAGGGAACATACTAATATAAAGACCCAATAAACATCAATGAAAGCTTTTAAGCGGATCCTTATTGTTCTCCTGGTAATATTTCTTATCCTCCAATTTTTTAGACCCGTTAAGAATCTATCGGGAGGTACCACGTATGATATTTCAAAAAATTATGCAGTACCCGCTGATGTGCATGCCATACTCGTTAAAGCCTGTAATGATTGCCATAGTAACAAAACAAGGTACCCGTGGTATGCAGAAGTACAGCCCGTAGCCTGGTGGATGGACGATCATATAAAAGAAGCTAAGCGTAAAATAAATTTTAATGATTTTACCAGTTACCGCATTGCCAGGCAGTTTAAGAAATTAGAAGATTGCATGGATGAGGTAAAAGATGGCGGTATGCCATTATCCTCTTATACCATTATACATAAAGATGCAATGCTTTCAGATGCAGAAAAAGTAACCTTTACCAACTGGTGCAATACGTTAAGAAACAGTATACGGGCAAAGTACCCAGCCGATAGTTTACTCATGAAGAAAAAATAAACGTTTCGCTTTTGCCGCAGGTATGAGTGTTACTGCCCGTTTTCTCTTTGTTAGCCTGCGCCATCGGTTACACATGTTATTTATCACTTACTTTGCAGGATGGAAATCAAGTCGGCCAAATATGTGATCTCTTCAGCACTGGTTACCCAATGCCCCAAACCCGATAAACCGGAATATGCTTTTATTGGCCGTAGTAATGTTGGAAAGTCTTCACTGATCAATATGATCACCAAACAAAAAAACCTGGCCAAAACCTCTTCTACTCCGGGCAAGACACAACTCATCAATCATTTTGAAATAGAAAGCTCCGCAGGTTCAAAAGGACCTAAACAGAAATGGTTTCTGGTAGATCTGCCGGGGTATGGTTATGCCAAAAGATCGCAAACCGACAGGAGAAGATGGGAGCAGATGATTGATGGTTATTTACGCAAAAGAGAAAACCTGGTACAGGTATTTGTGTTGATCGACAGTCGCCACACCCCCCAAAAAAATGACCTGGAATTTGTGAGCCAGTTGGATAAATGGGAAGTATCTTTTTCACTGGTCTTTACAAAATCCGACAAAGAAAAACCTGCCGTAGTGGCAAGAAATGTAAAAGCATTTTTAGATACCTTACTCGAAACATGGCAGTTTCTGCCCCGTCATTTTGTTACCAGTGCAGAAAAAAATATAGGAAGAGACGAACTGCTGCAACTAATTGCCAATTTCAACAAGGAGATTGCGGAGAAAAAATAGTCCATGATCTATGGAATATCGGCTAATTCACTACCTTATCAGCGCAACAGCTGCTGGCAAAGGCTTCGGGCTTGGCCTTGAAAGCAAAACCCATCCCCAGTATATAACCCATCGCTTCGCGTAAAGCATCATTACTTTTAAACTGCGGGTTGGTGTTGATATCCGCATGCACTTCCATATCCACTTTGTATTCAATAAAAAGATTACAAAGTTCATACGCAATTTCAATGCTCTTGGCTACTTCTACCAGCATTCTTTCCTTGATATGAAATTTCTGTTTGGTCTTTTCATTGTGGATGTACATGAAGCCACCATTGTGTTCCCGCAGGAACACGATCACTGTGGCAAATTCAGTGTCTGCACCCTTTACCTGGCTGTCGGTGCCAATACATACTTTGAGCTTAGTGCCATTCGCAGTTTCTTTTTTAATAGCTTCTTCAACTGCATCCTTAATGGGAAGATGAATGGTTTCGCCGTTAAATTTTCTCCAACGCATAGATTGATGTTTTTGTAATTTACTGATAATATGTAATAAAAATCTTTTTACCCGCTGATGTTATTATTAACAGAAGTGGAAAAGCTTAGATAGTCTGGAGTTTGTAGTCAGTAGTCGGGAGTGTATACAACCCATTAACCATTACAGACGCTTACTTCTAATGCCCAACTCCAGACTCCCAACTCTCCCTATCTTCGTACCATGAAAGTGAGTGGTTTTACCTTCATCAAAAATGCGGTTCAATTTGATTACCCGGCTACAGAAGCCATCCGTTCCATCCTGCCCTTATGTGATGAAATGATTGTGGCCGTAGGCGATTCGGCGGATGATACACGTGAACTGATTCATTCCATCGGCTCCGAAAAAATAAAAATTATGGATACTGTCTGGGATCCTTTGCTGCGCGAAGGCGGCGTTGTACTGGCTGATGAAACCAACAAGGCATTCAGGGCCATTAGCGGCAATCCCGACTGGTGTTTTTATATACAGGGCGATGAAGTGATACACGAAAAATACCACGATACCATACGGAAGGGCATGTTGCAATGGAAAAATAACCCGGAAGTAGATGGGCTCTTATTCAAATACAAACATTTTTATGGCTCATTTGATTATGTGGCCAGTTCTTCCAAATGGTACCGGAATGAAATCAGGATCATCCGTCATGATCCATCTTTTTATTCTTACCGGGATGCACAGGGATTCCGTAAAGAAGCTGATAAAAAACTACGGGTAAAAGCAGTAGACGCTTATATCTATCATTATGGCTGGGTAAGACCACCACAGATTATGATGGACAAAAAAAGAAATTTCGGAAATTACTGGGGTGGCGATCGTGTTACTGAAGCCTTTACCCGCCTCAATTCCGGCGAATTTGATTATTCGCAGATAGATGCTCTCGAGAAATTTACAGACACACATCCTGCCGTTATGCTGCAACGGATACAACGAATGAACTGGGCGTTTGATTTTGATCTTTCTTACAATAAGGTCACAGTAAAAGATCGTTTTAAAAACAGGATGGAAAAGTGGACAGGCATCCGACCCTTCGATTATAAAAATTATATCCTGCTTCCCTAATTTAGTAAACCGGTTATCTTTACCCGGCCAATACATCACACATGACAACACCCTGTATACTTTGCGGTAACACAGCAAACAATCAATCGTATACTGTTAAAGAACTGCAACTGGGTTGGGAAGAATATTTTTGCTACCAGTTATGTGGTAGTTGCCGAAGCATGCAGTTACAGGATGTTCCGGAGAATCTTGGCAAATACTATCCCAACGAAGATTATTATTCTTTCAAACTGGATATGCACATTCGCAAAAAAGCTGACATACTCAGGAAAATAAAAGCCGATTACCTTTTGTTTGGAAAGAATAAAATTTTGGGCAGCCTGCTATCCATCGGCTATAAAATGCCTGAACAGTTTCAATGGATGAAAGACGTAGGCGCAAACTATACGGATGCCATTCTGGATATCGGCACCGGTAACGGAAGTTTACTCGCAAGGCTTTTTCAAATCGGGTTTACAAATCTGACCGGGATTGACCCCTTCATCAATGAAAGTCACGAGTATGGCGCTATTAAAATTCTAAAAAAAGATATTTACGAACTAACCGAACAGTACGATGTGGTAATGATGCATCATTCGCTCGAACACATGTTCCAACCACAGCAAGTATTAGAGCAAGCGATGAAAATT
>JBBRHM010000190.1:0-5530 GCA_038222655.1 Chitinophagales bacterium
CGCCTACTGCTTCATTGGATCTATGCAAGGCAAGTAATTTGGTATAGAATCCCGCCCTTCCATATTTACTGAATTGTATGGTATCCTTATCAAAAAATTTAATAGAACGGAGTAGCGGTTCTTCCTGACTGCTGTAGACAAGGGGTATACCGCGTTTCATGGTTTGGGTAAGTACCGCAAAAGGTGCATGTGAGTCGCCTGGCATGGTAGCATAATCGGCCTTGTTCCAGCTGTTCTCATCATGGTTGCTGGTAAAAAATAAACGCAGCCCGTTTTTTACCAATGCAGTATCAGTAATCCTAAACACACTATCCATGGCACTAGCATTTCTTTTACCCGCAACAATCAGTTTCATCATATTGAATTCGGGCCATGCATAAGTGGCATCAAAGCCTACTTCATGCAGCCAGGCGCTATCGGCCTCAGCCAACATAAATAGATTTTTGGTGGATTTTAATTCTTTAATACAATCTTTCCAAAAAGCACGTGTTGGGCCCACGGCATAATCACAACGAAATCCATCAATGCCGCTTTCTGTAACCCAGTACTTCATCTGCTGTATCATCGTATCGCGCAGTTCGGCATTATTAAAATTCAGTTTGCGCGTATCTGTCCAGTCAAATTGCGAAACTGCTTTACCGGTGCTGTCGCGCACAAAAAAATCAGGATGCTTCTCTAACCAATAATGATCTGCACCGGTATGATTAGGCACCCAGTCAATGATCACTTTAAGACCTTTAGAATGTGCTTGTTTTACGAGGTCTTTCCAATCGTTCATATTCCCGTATTCGGGATTGATGGCTGTATAATCAGCCACTGCATAATAACTACCCAGCGAACCTTTTCTGTCTGTTTTGCTGATGGGATTGATGGGCATAAACCACAAGGTTTGCACACCCATGTCTTTTAAACGATCGAGATGTTGTGAAAACGCTTTGAAAGTCCCTTCAGGTGTGTATTGCCGCACATTTACTTCATATATATTTCCTTGTATAATCCATGAGGGATGGCCATCGGTAATGGCAGTATCATTTATGTTATTTGCGGCAGTTGTATCGTTCCCGTTTTTACAGGAAGCAAAGAACAGCAGCAATAAGGGCAAAAAAAATTTATGACGCATAGCAAACGGTTTAGACACTAAAATTATGGAAGAAATGTGTAAACCGGATACGCTGTCTTCTTTCTTAGTCACCAAATCATTTCTCTTTCAAAAGATAACCGTTTTTGAATATTGATTTCTGAGTCCTTCTTCGCAATAACGGGATAAAGCTTTTCTTTGCAACACTAACAACCTACTATGGAAACACAACCTCTTTACTACGGCGGATACCTGCAATTAGACAAGATACTGGAGGCCCAGCATCCCATCAGTTTTGAGAAAGGCCGTGAAGCTGCGCACGATGAAATGCTGTTTATCATTATTCACCAGGCATATGAATTATGGTTTAAACAGATAGGTTTTGAGCTCGATTACTCGATAAAAATATTTGCGCAGGATCACATTAATGATAATTCGGAGGATCTGAACCTGGTTAGACACAGACTTCAGCGGGTAATTAAAATTATGCAGTTATTAAACCAGCAGGTGCATATACTGGATACTATGACACCGCTCGATTTTTTAGAGTTCCGTAACCTGCTTACACCATCGTCAGGTTTTCAAAGCAAACAATTCCGGCAGATAGAAGCGAGGCTGGGGTTAGCGATTGATAAAAGGCATCAGAAAGAATATTATAAACGAACCAATGAAGGCGGCTTTACTGAAGAAGATTATAACACCATCAACGAAACAGAAAAACAAAGTAATCTATTGCAATTGGTAAACCAATGGCTGGAGCGCATGCCTTTTTTTACCGAAGATTATTGGAAAGAGCATCCCTCTGTGACTTCTGCATCTATAACGGCACATCCTTTCTGGAATGACTACCGGAACATTTACCAAATGGGGTTGACAGAAAGAGAGCAAAATAAAATACACGATTTTGATTATGTATTTTTTGAAAAAAAATCCGATAATCAAACACCTGAACAGTCAGAGAACCTTCGTAGCAATTTTTCGCCTGGGGCATTGCGCGCTGCCCTGTTTATTATGCTGTATCGCGACTTTCCCGTATTCCAGACTTCGTATCAAATATTAGATTCCCTTATCGAGATTGATCACCTGATGAGCAGCTGGCGGCACAAACACCTTGTGATGGTGAGGCGTATGATAGGTATGCGGGTAGGTACGGGTAATACATCTGGCGCCGGTTACCTGGAAGGCGCTTTGAATAAGCATTATGTTTACAGGGACCTATCGGGATTAGCTACTTATCTGATTGAGAGAAAAAAATTGCCGAAGCTACCGAAGGATTTAATAAAGAATTTAGGGTTTAACCTGTAAAAAAAACTGCATACCCCTCTGTCACTACGTGACATCTCCCCTTGGGAAGGGGAGAAAATTTTTGTTTATTTAATATATTTTTTTGCAAAAAAATATTCCTCCCCTTTACAAGGGGAGGTGCCCGGAGGGCGGAGGGGTAAAGCTTTCATCATAACTTTATACCTTCCTTCAAACCTTACCTTACATTCGTAATACAAACCTCTTTCTATGTCACTTTCGCGTCTTATTTTTTTATGCATTGTTTTTACAACAACACATATTGCTGCACAAAACAAATTAATTGACAAACCGCTGCCTATCAATCCCGCTATAAAAACCGGTAAGCTCAGTAATGGATTAACCTATTATATACGTAAGAATGAAGAACCAAAAAACCGTGCAGAATTAAGGCTGGTAGTGAATGCGGGATCTATACTGGAAACCAATAAGCAGGTGGGCCTGGCGCATTTTTCAGAACATATGTCATTTAACGGCACACAACATTTTAAAAAAAATGAACTGGTAAATTTTCTGGAAAAAAGTGGTGTAAACATTGGCGCGGATCTGAACGCCTCTACTTCCTTTGATGAAACGATTTACGAATTGCAGGTACCCACCGATAGTCCCATGGTATACAAACAGGGTTTACAGATACTGGAAGATTGGGCGCACAGGGTAAGTTTTGAACCAGAAGAAATTGATAAAGAGCGGGGCGTAATTGTGGAAGAATGGCGATTGGGCCGCGGTGCAGATGCCAGGCTCAGGGATAAATATTTTCCCATCTTATTAAAAGGCTCGCAATATGCCAAACGTATGCCTATTGGTACCAAACAAAATATCGATACCGCTCATTACAATACACTCATTACTTTTTACAAGGATTGGTACAGGCCCGATCTTGAAGCGGTGATTGTAGTGGGTGATGTAGATGTGGATGAAACGGAAAAACTGATTATAAAACATTTTAATCATCTGCCGGTAACCCCTAATCCTAAAAAACGAATCAGGTACGCTATCCCTACGCATACTGATACACGTGCGGCTATTTTAACCGATGCCGAACAGCCCTATAACGTGGTGCAGATTTATTATACCCAGCCGCAAACCCCACCCATTAAAACTGAACTGCAATACAGGGCAGATATAGTGCGCAGCCTGTTTAACCAGATGATGAGCAGCCGTCTCGATGAAATTGCACAGAAACCGGAAGCACCTTTTCTTTTCGCTAACAGTTCATATGGTGGTTTTATAGGTGATAAAGATGCTTTCACTTTATTGGCAGTAGCCAAAACAGGTAAACAGATCAATGCGTCCATCCAGACATTATTAACAGAGAATGAAAGAGTAAAACAATTTGGATTTGTAGAGGCTGAACTTGACCGAGCCAGAAAAAATAGCATATCACGCATAGAAAACGCTTATAAAGAAAGAGACAAGACCAAATCTGCAGAAATGATACAGGAATTGGTAGAAAATTATTTAAAGGGAGAAGCTATCCCTGGCATTGCCTATGAATATGCACTGCATCAAAAATTTCTTCCCACCATTACACTAACCGAAGTAAACAGCCTGATATCGCAATGGATCAAACCTACCGACCGTTCGGTAGTGATTACGGCTCCCGAAAAAGAAAAAAATAACCTTCCCTCCCAGGCAGCCGTTGTGGCCATGCTAAACAAAATGCCTGTCAAACTAAAAAAGTATATAGACAAAACAGGTAGTGGCCCCTTGCTGCCCTTGCCGCCTGTAGCCGGAAAAGTAGTAAGTGAAAAAAAATATGACCAGATTGGCACTACGGAATGGATACTTTCCAACGGCGCCCATGTATTAGTAAAGCCCACCACTTTTAAAAATGATGAGATTCAGTTCTCTGCTATCAGTTGGGGTGGCAGCTCTTTATATAACGACAATGATTATATCAATGCATCCAATGCTTCGATGGTAGTATCGGTAGGAGGAATGGGTAATCTGGATCTGCAGAGCTTACAGAAAGCGCTTAGTGGTAAGAACTGCTATGTAGCGCCATCCATTGCTATGTATATGCAGGGATTAAATGGAAGCAGCACTACTAAAGACCTTGAAACCGCTTTTGAATTATTATACGGAACTTTTACGGCCCCTCGCAAAGACACAGTTATGTTTAACGTAGTGCAGCAACAGATTAAAGCACAGTTGGAAAATAAAGACAAAGATCCCAATTCTGTTTTTGGGGATTCGGTAAGTTATATTATGGGCAATTACCATCCCCGCCGGAAACCCTTTACCCTGGCTGATTTACAGAAACTGAACCTCGACAGGGCATTTGAGATTTATAAAGAACGTTTTGGCAATGCAGGGCAGTTCCTGTTTACGTTTGTCGGTAATTTTAATACCGACAGTATCAAGCCGTTGGTAGAAAAATATATAGCATCGTTACCGGGTTCTATGCAAAAAGATAGCTGGAAAGATGTTGGTATCCGCTACCCGTCCGGCCAAATCACTAAAGTAATACATAAGGGCAAAGAAAAAAAAGCCAGCGTGCGCCTGTTCTTTACCGGTTATACTGACTATAGCGAAACAAATGAAATTCAACTCACCCAATTGTGTAAAGCGCTAAGTATTAAACTGCGGGAAATACTTCGCGAAGATGCAGGTGGCGTTTACGGTGTGGGTGTAAGCGGCGGCATTAATCGTGAACCGGTAAACAACTATAGTATCGGTATACAGTTTGGCTGCGCACCTGAAAATGTAGATAAACTGGTGGCATTGGTAATGAATGAAATCAACCATACAAAAGCCAATGGTATCGCGCAGCTGAATATAGATAAAGTGATCGCTGAACAAATACGTGCCCTCGAAGTGGAGGTAAAAGAAAATAGCTACTGGCGTTTTCGGCTGGAACAACAATTTTTACGAAATGCAGATCCCATGAAAATACTGGATGCAAATAATCAAATAAAAGAATTTACTGTTGCACGCAGTAAACTACTGGCCAACCAGTATTTTAAGGAAGCTGACTTTGTGAAACTGGTTTTGTTACCGGAAGAGAAATAACGGCTGGAGAATCATCGAAAAAAGTATGGATTGAAAAAATTATGTTGAATGAATTATATTCGAACACTAATCTCTACTGTATGATCATATCACCAAAAAAATTAGTAAGTATTATTTGTACTTTATTTGCTTTGT
>JBBRHM010000191.1:0-5495 GCA_038222655.1 Chitinophagales bacterium
ATTGCCGCATTAAGTAATCAACCCATACTACTTAACGGAAGTGGAAGCCTGTTAACAAGGCCAATGGATTTTTTTGATGAGATATTACCCCTGCTTGGTGTGAAAGTAAAATCAAATAGCGGTAAACTTCCCTTAGAAATACAGGGTCCTTTACATCCTGTAAATATTACGGTAGATGGTTCACTCAGTTCCCAGTTTTTAACAGGACTGCTGATGGCCTTCGGTGCTGCAGGTGCAGATAAGGTAAGCATTACGGTAAAAAATCTGAAAAGTAAACCCTATATCGATCTCACTTTACAGGTAATGAAACATTTTGGATGGGAAGTGGAAAATAAAAATTATGAAGTATTTTATTTTAACAACTCCACTCTAAATTCAACACTCAAAATTCAAAAGTACACCGTAGAAGGTGATTGGAGCGGCGCTGCCTTCCTGCTGGTAGCCGGTGCTATAGCCGGACCTGTTATGGTTAAAGGTCTTGATGTGCAGTCAACGCAGGCTGATAAAGCAGTACTACAGGCATTGATAGATTGTGGTTGCCAGTTATCAGTACAGGCAAATCAAATCGAAATCGGACCATTGCCATTAAAAGCATTTCATTTCAATGCCAATGATTGCCCGGACCTCTTCCCGCCATTGGTTGCCTTAGCTGCCTATTGTGAAGGCACAACGGTAATAGAAGGTGTAAACCGTCTTGCCCATAAAGAAAGTAACCGCGCACTTACATTACAGCAGGAGTTTGCTAAATTGGGCATTGAAATAAATTTGCAGGATGATTTGATGCTGATTAAAGGTGGAACGGGTGTACATGGCGCAACCACGCATTCACACCATGATCACCGAATTGCCATGGCTTGTGCGGTGGCAGCACTAAAAGCAACAGGTGAAGTGATAATTGAAGAAGCTGAAGCCATCAATAAATCCTATCCTGAATTTTACGGGCACTTAAAAAAGATCGGTGTAAGCGTACACTATTAAATCGATTAATTAGTAAATAAATAAACAAAAAACATTGAATTCATTCGGCCGCATATTCCGTATCCACATTTTTGGCGAATCGCATGGAGAATGTGTAGGATTAACAATCGACGGTTGTCCCGCCGGTTTGCCCTTACAGGTAGAAGACTTTCTGGAAGATATTGAGCGCAGGAAAGGCGGTTTTCAGAAAGGAACCACTCCACGCAAAGAAGATGACATACCGATTTTTAAAACAGGCATTTTTAATGGGCATACTACAGGTGCCCCTCTTACTATCCTTTTTGAAAATAAAAACACGCGCAGTGGCGATTACGAAAAACAGGTAGCAGTTCCACGGCCCGGCCATTCAGATTTTACCGCACATGCCAAATATGGTGGTTTTCAGGACTACCGTGGCGGCGGGCATTTCAGTGGAAGATTAACCGTTTGTCTCGTAGCTGCCGGTGTCATCGCAAAAAAACTCCTTACACAGATTGATGTCAAAGCAACGATCCTTGAAATTGGTGGAGAAACAGATCTTGATAAAGGACTCGATAAAGCCATTGCTGCCAAAGACAGTATCGGTGGTATCGTGGAATGCCGGGTAAATGGCTTGCCTGTGGGCCTTGGTGAACATTTCTTTGATTCAGTTGAATCTCTAATCAGTCATGCGGTTTTTGCCATCCCCGCGGTCAGGGGTGTTGAATTCGGCACCGGTTTCAGTGCTGCCAAAATGTTTGGTACCGATCATAACGATGCGATAGAAGATGCAACCGGCAAAACACGCACCAATCACGCCGGTGGTGTGGTAGGAGGAATCACCAATGGAAATGAATTGGTTTTCCGTGTTGCCATTAAACCTACTTCTTCCACCCCAAAAGAACAACAGACCTGGAACCGTGATACCGATAAAGTGGAAAATTTTTCCGTTAAAGGCCGTCATGATCTCTGCATTGCCCTCCGTGTACCCGTAGTACTCGAAGCGGTAACGGCCATGGTACTCACAGATTTAATGTTACTCAATCAAACAATAAAACCAGTATTATTGTAAACCATATTTGTCTTTGCAGGTTGCGTCTTTTAAAATATAAATGCTTCAGCTTGGCAGAGATGATTCGGAAATGACATATATCACAAAAACAACAAAGCACACTAATTAGTAAATAATGGAGTCAGATTACATATACCATGTTACTTCCAAACAACAATGGGCAGATGCGCTTGAAAAAGGGCATTATGATTCAGATACCCTTGCCACAGAAGGATTTATTCACTGCAGCACAGAACCGCAGGTGGCTGGGGTATTGGAAAGATATTTCAAGGGCCGCACAGACCTTGTAAAGCTGAAGATCGATAAAAGTAAAATTCAGCGAGCCCTGATATTTGAACTCGCAGGCAGCATTAATGAAGTATTCCCTCATATTCACGGTGCACTCAACCTTGATGCAGTAGTGGAGGTAATAGAATTATAAAACATGCACCAGTTTATTGTCAATGCCTCCCTGCAGATATTACCGATTGTTCAGGAAAAACATCCCTACGAATGGGTGGATGAAGCGATAGCCATCATTAAATCTTCAGGCATCAAACACGAAGTTGGTCCCTTTGCCACCGTGCTGGAAGGTACCTATGCGGAAGTAATGGCTGTTATCAATCAGGTAAATGAATACCTGTACACCAAGGAATGCCCCGAATGGATTGCCGGTATCCAGGTTCAGATTCGTAGCAAAAGCGATATAACAGGTGAGGAAAAGACAGCGAAATTTTCAGGTTAACAGCAAACGCTTTATATCCGTGTCCTTATATTGATACTCCACCTTTTCTGCATACCCTATGCTATTTTGAAAACATAAGAGGGCATAGGTTCCTTTTGATTTTTTTCAAGAACAATTACCATTCCTCAGTCTTTACAAACAAAGGGTCTCGTATTAATAAAGTAAAATATTATTTATACAATTAATTGATTTTAAAATAATTATAATTTTTTACTGAAATTAAAGTATAAACTTTATTCACTTTTTGGCATAATGTTTGACCTCAGACGCAGCAATTGTCTTTTGAAAAAACTAACTTGAAATTCAAGTATATCCGGTCGGTTTAGCTATTTTACCGCCGTAGATACAATGGGTTGATGTTTGTAATTACTTAATTCATTATGAAAAAGATCATCTGCCTGGTTATATTTTTTGCCTGTCTTCTTCCTCCGGGTATGGCTCAACGCGATACCTTGCCCTTACATACGAATTCGGTAAATGGAGTTGATACAGTTAAACCCAACTTTATAACCACCGGCAAAACGGTCACCGGTTATGCTACTATTTACGACGCTGACCTTGATGGAACGAAAACGTCTTCAGGTGAGATATTTTTTAATATCCGTTTAACAGGAGCCAGTAATGATTTTGCCCTGAATTCCTGGGTGAAGGTTAGCAATCCGAAAAATAAAAAATTTGTGATCCTTCGTATTAATGACAGGCTATCGGGAAAAGCGAAGAAAAAAGGAACCGCCATCAGCCTGAGCATGGAAGGGGCGAGGTTGATTGATATTAAAAAAAGTAATTCATTTAAGGTAAAAATTGAATCAATCATTTCAACTGATTCTATATCATTATTATTGAACGAAAATGATTCATTAAATGTAAAGGAAGAAATTCCTGAAAAAGTAAGTTCAAAAAATACCCCAAATACTTTTAAGCCCGTGGGTAATTCCATAACAGGTATTGCAAGTTTCTACAGTTATAATTTAGATGGTACAGAAATATCAACGGGAGAGCGTTACCGGAACAATAAACTTACTGCTGCCAGTAATAATTTTAAATTGAATACCTGGGTGCTGGTAACCAACCTCCGCAATAAAAAATCTGTTATCGTGCGCATTAACGATCATATGCATCCCAGGATGAAGAAGAAGGGAAGAGTGGTTGACCTTAGCAGGGAAGCGGCGAAGCAACTTGATTTTATGGACAATGGACTGACCAAAGTAAAAGTTCAACCGGTTGTTTTTGTTTTTTCTCCGGTAGTTAAGAAAGAATTGGATAGTTTGCAGGAAAGTAAAGATTCAACAAGAGAATCGGATTCACTTAATATGGAACCCGTAAAGGAAGAAAACTTTCGAACGGGTATTGCCAGCTTTTACAGTACAAACCTTGATGGTACCTTAACTGCAACCGGGGAAACCTATCGTAATAACAGGATGAGTGCCGCCAGTAATGATTTTGACCTGAATACATGGGTAAGGATAACCAACCTTAACAATAAAAAATCTGTCATCTTGCGAATCAACGACCGTATGCACCCAAGAATGCAAAAAAAAGGGAGGGTAGTTGACCTTAGCAGGAAAGCAGCTAAAAAGCTTGATTTTATTAATAACGGCCTTACAAAAGTCAAAGTTGAGATTGTTTCCAGGGATACGCCGGAATAAAATGGTTAAAACTTAAAGCTATCTTAATTTTAAAAAATCAGATTCACCCTGTATTTTTGTTTCAATTATAAAAACTGTTTATGAAGAAATTGCTTTTATCACTGATGGCTGTTGGTTTGGCAGCTGCTTCTTTTGCCCAAACCCCCATGAGCTATAAAAAAAGGCCAACTCTGGGAATCAATTTTTTTCTAAAAGACATGAACACTGCCATTCTCATTGACAGAACATCTCTTTCTGAAGTATTGTCTAAAAGCCAGTGGACAAAGGTAAAAGACATGTCACCAGGCTTAAATCTTGCCTATTATAACGGATTGACTGAGCACATTGATTTTATGGCAAGGTTGGGTGGTTCTTTTGTGAAATACCCTTTTTCCTTTAAATCAGGTATCACTCCTCCAACCGACAGCAAATTTTTGCTCGAAACGGATGCAAGTGTGAATATTAAGTTGTTGACTGATAAATACATTGTTGTTCCTTATCTGTCTTTTGGAATCGGTGCTTCTATGTATTCCGGCACTTATTTCGCAGCCTATGCACCCATGGGTGCAGGTATCCAGATCAGCCTGGGCGAAGGAACCTATGTAAACACGAATTTTATTTACCATGCCATGGTTTCCAATTTATCGGTTAACCATCTGAATTATTCCATTGGTATTGCTTCTCCTTTAAAAGATAGGAAAGATCCTCCCGTTGTTGTTGCACCTCCTCCTCCGCCACCTCCTGTTGAAAAGGATACCGATGGTGATGGTATTATGGATAGCAGGGATAAATGCCCTACAGTTCCTGGTGTTGCTAAATATGACGGTTGTCCGGTTCCGGATACCGATGGCGATGGTATTAATGATGAGAATGATAAATGCCCTACTGTAAAAGGTATTGCCAAATACGATGGCTGTCCGATTCCTGACCGGGATAAAGATGGCATCAATGATGAAGAAGATAAATGCCCTGATGTTCCTGGTGTGGCCCGTTACCAGGGTTGCCCGGTTCCTGACAGGGATAGAGATGGTATCAATGATGAAGAAGATAAATGTCCGGATGTTCCAGGCGTTAAAGAAAACTATGGCTGCCCGCTGGTAAAAGAAGAAGTGGTTAAAAGGGTAAATCTGAATGCAAA
>JBBRHM010000192.1:0-5478 GCA_038222655.1 Chitinophagales bacterium
AATGGATATTCGCTTGTTCCATGACTTGACCCCCGATACTTAATGACACGAATTCTGCGGGTGGCGATTTGGTCTCTCACTCTGTTATCCAAAAGAATGATGCAATCGGAGATATACTCCTCCAGACCATGACGGGTATATGAACCATTTTGTCCCTGCTCGCCTGTAACAATTGCTGTTACCTTTTTTTCTTTAAGCCATCGGAAAAGTCTTTTTATCTCTAAGCGAAGAATGCCAATATTTGCAACGCCTGCAAAGATAGATTCGAGAGAATCTAAAACAACACGTTTGGCACCAATAGCATCAATGGCCTGTTCCAAACGAACTAATATTCCCTCCAGGTTAAAGTCGGTCTCCTGAATGTCTTTACGCTCTAAAATAATATGTTCGAGCACAATCTTTTTCCGCGAAACAAGTATTTGTAAATCCATATTGAGAGAAGCCACGTCTTTATAAAGTTCATCTTCTGTTTCTTCAAATGACATGAGAATTCCCGGCTCGTTGTAATCGGTCGCACCCTTGATTAGAAAATCAATCCCAAAAAGGGTTTTCCCGGAGCCGGCATTGCCGGAAAGTAAAGTGGTTCTGTTTTTTGGAAGGCCGCCTCCGGTAATTTCGTCAAAACCTTTAATGCCCGTGGGGCATTTGAGTAATTTATTACGCTTAGTGGTAATTTTTTCCTTGGTAGTATTTATCATATGATGGCCCTTTGTTGTTTTCATTAGTTCCCGTACCCACTTTTTAAAATTGTTATTTCATTATCACATCGGTTACCCCATAGAACTTAAATTTAAAAAGCTTGTCCGCGGCAAGATCTTTGATTTGTATAGAAAACAACGGAAAGCTTAAATATGCTAAGGCTATTATTTTAGATTTCTAAATCGGCTTTTACAAATCACAAGTTTTCCAGAGCATCCCTGCGTTTTTGCTTTAGTTGCTTATAAAAAGATGGAGAAAGACCCGTAATTTTCTTAAACTGCGTGGATAAATGCGATACGCTGCTGTAATTCATTTTATAGGAGATCTCTGTAAGGTTAAGTTCGTCGTATAATAGCAACTCCTTTACCTTTTCAATTTTATGGATGATCATGAATTGCTGAATGGTTATACCTTTTACCTCTGAAAATATATTAGACAGGTAGGTATAATCAAGGTTTAATTTTTGACTTATGTAATCTGAATAATTAATAGTAGGCAATTTATCGTCATAATGGATCATTTCTATAACAACATTCTTTATTTTTTCAATAAGGATACTTCGTTTATCGTCCAGTAACTCCAGGCCACATTTTACTATATTTTTTTTAAGTTGTTCCTGTTTTTTTTCTGTAATATTTTCAAGAATTTCAACCACACCAAGATCAACAAAGATATAATGGAGTCCAAGTTTCATTAGTTCCTGTTTTACCACCATTTTGCAACGAAGGCTCACCATATATTTAATGTACAGTTTCAAGTTTTTGGTTTTGGATTACTTACAAGATACGCATTAAATTTAACGTGTTGTGCTATTAAGGCGGAGACTCGTCGAATTCAGTAAAACCCGTGGTTTCTTGCCGTTTTATGTCGTATTAGGGTGTTAACCTGCTATTTTATTAATTGGTTTAACTGTGTCCTGGTGATAAAGAAATTGACTCCAAAGAATTACCGGGCGCCAAGGTAAAAAAATCAACAGGCTACTTTGTTTACAAAGAAACCTGTTGATATGTATTACATTTTAGAATGATCCATTTTTTTCATTTTCATATGGATCATTTTCCCGTTCATCATAACACAATCCCCATTGGTAAGCATCATGGTTTTGCCATTTTTCATTTTCATGCTGCCATTGGTCATTACCATGGAGCCGTTTGAAAACTTCATGTCATGATCCATTATCATGGATTTACCGTTTTTCATTTGCATCATTTTGCCATCTTCCATCATCACACAATTTTTTGGCATGGGGTGTGACATTTTCATATCCATCTTTTTATCCATTTTATCCTGCGCATGCACGGATAATGTGAGGATAAAACTGACCGCGATAAACAATAATTTTTTCATATGTTTTTATTTTATTGGTGACTGTTTGTAAGATTTTATATATGACTACATTTTATCAAACGCGTAAATCCAATAACAATGGTTCGGTAATTTTTTAGGCGGCTATACGTCCAATATTAAGGCATTGGTTGTATAGCCGGGTTATTTTTCTACAACTCAGGTCTAATCCTAAGTTTGCAAAAATAGTTTCTGTCAAATATTTATTGTAGAAGTACAGTTTGATGTTGCGCATCGAGAACGGCACTTCTTTTTTGTTATCAAGATTCGCCCACAACCTTAGTTTGGCCGCACTTACACTACCCAGGGCCATATTAAAATGGTAATGCAGCTTCTGTTCATCCCTTGCCTGGCAATCTTCTAATCCACCATGCTGTTTGGCATCCCGAATCAAAAACTCGATCTGGAACCGAAGCCGGTAATAGGCAATGATCGTTGATCCGCTTAATTCCTGATCCGTTGATAACAACACCTCATACCCTCCTGTATCTGGCTTTTGGACATATACCACTTTCACCAGCTGTTTGAGTGCTACACAGTATACGATTCGTTCATACCCTATCATCTCTTCTGTCTGCAGGCATTTCTTCCATTTGCGTTTATCAATCTGTTGCAGATCTATTTTGTCACCATACAACTTTAGGTCTTCCGCGCCCCTTGGATTTTACACCACTATACACCTCTTTCAGATTCCCATCGCGCCGCATTTTGGTAATCACTTTAAATCCTTCCTTTTGTAGCGGCTCTATAAACGTTGATTTCATAAAATACCCGTCCACACATACATATTGGCTAATCTCTCGCAGTTTGGCCGCCTGGTTCTTTAGTATCGATACATACTGTTCCATTCGGCTCTTTGTCTTATCCCCGCTTGTTTGCCTAGCCAACAGGTGATAGGCTGTTGCATCACTCACATCTACCGCACACAGGCAACCAATCTCCAGCCCTTTCTCCGCACGTTGTGCCTTACCGTTCCAATACCTCGCCAATCCATAGGTATGCTTCCCACTTTTATTGATGAACGAAGGATCAAAAACCAATAACATCTCCTTTTTCTCCTTCCCCGACAACATCGATATAAACAAACTCAAAAAATCAAACTCTTTTAAAAACTGTAACCGGAACGTTTGCTCACTCATCGAACTGAACCGGCCCAGGTTTAAAAAATTGATCCGGCCCGGCACTGCCCACATTACTTCAAATAAAGTGGATAAAAATTTCAACTGCGGCTTTTTGATGCCATTTACTTGTCGCAACTTTACTTCAATGAAGCTTAGTGCTTTTGAAAAGGGGTTTCTTGTTTTCACACATAACTAATCCCTTTTCTTTTACCTTTTATTGTGTCCCTTTTTTCCACATATTCACATCCGAAATTCTTACCGGACTATTGCAATAATATTACTTAATATAAGCTCATTTAATGGTGTTCATATCCGAATCAGGTGCGCTCATATCAGCACTAAACATAAGTTTCATCATGTAATCAGGCTTATTGCCGCTCATAGCCTGCTTTATCATATCGCCATAGGATCTTCTCGCTTCTTCCACGGTTTTTTCCCCGGTGATGATATCATGCGCCAGGTTCAGCGCTAAAAAATTATTTTCCTGTTTATCGCATCGGGCCGCAATTGTTCCCTGTGTCCTGTCAACAGTAACGCTGCCATCAAAATGCGCCAGTTCATCGTACATATCGAGGGGCACTTTGTAATTGATGCACTGTTCCATACAATCCATATGTGTTTTTGGGAAATCGTGTTTGGATTCCATTTTAGAAACCACCGTTCTTTTCCAGGGCCCCTTATTGTTCCATACTGCCATGGTGGGCGTAATTTCATCAGGATTTCCATACATGGCAATTTGTTCTTTAATGGCCATTTGAGATGACATTGGCCAGTTCCTTAATTCTTCCATGCCCATTTTCATTTTGCTATCGCCTTTCTTAATCTTCATATCCTGTGCTGAAACAGATTGGATACAGAGTATTGCTGTACACAGCATGATAAAAAAAGATGGAATTTTTAATTTTGCTTTCATGTTTATTTTTTTAAATGATTAAATAATTATTCGTTATACAGGTGCTTCCTTGCTATAAAATTCTTTAAATACCCTTGATGAGATGGTGATGCTTAATTCATACAGTATCCATAATGGTACAAACACAATCATCTGGCTCATCCAGTCTGGACTTGGAGTGATCACCGCTGCCACGATCAGAATAACTACAATAGCGTATTTCCGTTTCTTTTTCAATAGAGTGGGTGTGATCAGCCCTATTCTTGTAAGTACATAAGCCAGTACGGGAAGTTCAAATGCAATGCCGCATCCCAGGATCAGATTGGTCAGGTTTTCCAGGTAGTCGGATAAAGTTGGTTTTGTTACCAGCATACCCGTATTGCCCAATTGAAACCCTGCAAGGAAATTAAATGTGAAGGGACCCAATAAGAAAAAGCCAAAGGTTGCACCGCAGAAAAAAAAGAAGGATACCCAGAATACCACGAATTGTGTGCCCTTTAATTCTTTTTCTTTTAAAGCAGGTTTGATAAAGTGCCAGAATTCCCAGAAAATATATGGGAAAGCCGCCATAAAACCGCCGGCAAAAGCCATGGTGATGCTGCTTATAAACTGGCCCGAAAACGTGGTACTTTGCATCGTGATCTTTACGGGCGGCATACAAAGCGCATCACCTGCATGCAGCCAGTGACTCAATGCACAGAAAACGCGGTAAGTAATAAAATCACCATGAATGGGCCCTGTTATGATCCGATCGAATATCCAGTTACGGTAAATAAAAAAAATGATACCCATCACAACTACGCAAAGTAAACTCCTGATGATAACACCCCTGAGATCTTCCAGATGGTCTATCAGGCTCATAGGCCCCCTTGTGCCACCCCTGTTAAGGTTTAATGTAAATGCCATATATCAAAAATCATTTGCAGAATGCCATTACCCGGTGAGGGGGTATCTGATTATTAATGGGATAATTGAACGGCCATCGCATGAGGACCACCGTTCAATATTATCCGTGTGTAAAACAACTTTATTTAACAGCTTCCACTTCACTGTCTTTAATACCCTCGCGGAATTCACGATGTACATTTTCTTTTGCATCTGTAAATTCTCTCATTCCTTTACCCAATCCACGCATGAATTCAGGTATTTTCTTCCCACCGAAAAGAATAAGTATTGCGATAATAATGATTAACCATTCCATTCCTCCTGGCATACTCATAAAATATAATTTTAAAAATTAAAATTTGTGCTCCCGAAACTTAGGCAAAGAATGGGGTTACTAATGCAACTACCTGGTCTTTTGTCAAAGGCTCATCAAACGCCTCTGTGGCTGCTGCAACACTAAGGTTACCGCTTACACCCGAAAGATTGGTAATGGTAACACCACCTTGTACAACATTGTCTTCACCGGCATAATTACCA
>JBBRHM010000193.1:0-5282 GCA_038222655.1 Chitinophagales bacterium
ACCCCAAACCCGATACCGCCAAAAGCGCCTTCTGAAAAAGATCCGATAATACCTCCGTCAAATTGCGAGAATCTAAGTACCGTTCCTGCCTTATCTACCCTCGTACTTTTAAAGTATTTTGAAGCAAAGTCGGGTTTATAGTTGATGGAGAGACTTGGGCGTACTTCATGCCGGATAGCGATTATTTTTTTGGAGGCCGGAAACTGGTAGGTACCAAAAATACGCGTGTTCATGCCCAGTCCGAAACTCATTTGCCTGGCCGTATAAAATCCTTTTTGTATAGTGGTATCTACTTTTTCTTTTGCATTGTTCCAATCGCGAAATATTCTTTGCCCGTACCAGCGTTCTTCATAAGATACACTTGGTGAAACGGTTACAGGCCCCAAAGATGGTAGCGATAAAGTAATGGGTATATTATGTACAACGCCCCACTGTATGGTATCAATCAGCCGGCGGAAACTAAAGGCCGTATCATAGAATGATAACTGGTTCTGGAAGTTTCCACTATAGCCAACCCCAATTTTTTCATACCATTTGCCCGAACCAATCTGGTCTTTTTTCTGAAAAGGATATAAGGTAGCCACGTTAAAGTTAGCGGTAGGTAAATTAAGATTCACCAGTCGGGAAATACTATTCTGGTTATGATTGATATTAAGCGAAAGATTATATTTTCCGTTCCAGTCTTTTGTATAATTGATGGAAGAGTTTAATTGGTTCTGAAAATTCTGGAAAGGATTATTTAAAAGAGTTTGATTGAAGCGGGTGCTGCCAAAATTTACATTGGCAGAAAAACTGGTTCCGGGCCTTGCGCGGCTATCCCGGCTATGGGTCCAGTTAATCATAAAAGATTTTGAGTTATTGAATTCTTCTTTCGATGAAATATTTCGGTTCAATGATTTGGTATTCTGAAAAGTAAGGTTCACGTTGCCGGTAAATTTATAACGGCGTATATATTTTGAATTCAGGTTCAGGTTCCATCCGCCATAAGAATACAGGTTGGCACGGGTAGTAATATCAACGTATTCGCTGATTACCTTATAATAACCCAGGCCTTCCAGTCCTAATCCAAAATCTTCACTGGCCGTAAATGCCGGAAATAATACGCCGGAATGACGCGCCCTGTTAAGCGGGAAAATACCAAAGGGAATAGAAATCAACGGTATCGGCACAGATTCTATCTCGGGGTATACCCTGCCGGTTACGCCAATTTTATTGTTTACAATCTTCAACCTTCGTGTACGAAATGCAAAATGCGGGGTATCTAAATTACAGGTGGTGAATCGCGCATAGCTGGCAAATACTTCATCCGCATTAATTTTTTTAAGGGCGCGGGCATTCACATATATTTCTCCTTCCTGAAAAAATGTATTCATGGTTTTTGCTCTTCCACTCTTTAAACTATACAGTATGGTATCACTGATAGATTTTAAATCGCCCTGCATAAATTGCGGCTTACTGGCAAGACTGCCGGTTGAGTCGGTTGACCCATACGCCTTCACCATTTGTGATTGGTTATCATACCGTATGGTTGCGGCCTCCAGGATAAGATCTTTATATTCTGTCTTGGCTTTACCATATAAAAGAAACTCACGCGTTGGAATGATCAATACACCTGAGTCTTCTGCATGGTATTTAATGGGTACATCTATGGAGTCTTTGGATATTTTGATACTATCCACCACCACTACAGAATCGGTCAACTTTTTTGCAGGTAATGAATCTAAGAAAGTATTTTTTTTACTTGCCTTTATGATTGTGTCTTTCTTCTTTACAAGGGTATCATTGGCCGTTAAAAAAGGCACAAAACTTTTTAGATGGCGATTAGAGGCCTGAATACAAAACGTTAATATGAGCAAATATGCTGTAACAACAATACGCAGGCATGCTTTTGCGTTAAGTTTGTAGAGTTTACTCATGTTCACAGTGGCAAAAATAGGGTCTAAAACCTGTAAAAGCGGTTTCCGTAAAATTCCTTTAATGAAATGATATGAAGATGAGAAAATACGCTGCATTGATTTTGTTAAGTTTTGTTTCCCTTCTTAGCTCATCGTATATCGATCCGGTTGGTAAACCCTTTCAAAAACAGGCTTTAAAAAAAATAGTGATCGATGCTGGCCATGGTGGTGCAGATTTTGGCGCCTCCGGTAAATATTCTCATGAGAAAGATATAGCCCTCGCCATTGCTTTAAAACTGGAACAGATGCTGAAAGATGAAATGCCCGATGTTGAGATTGTGATGACAAGGCGCAGCGATGTATTTGATCCTGTAAAACGTAAGGCCCAGATAGCCAATGAAGCAAAAGGGGATCTTTTTGTATGCATCCACGAAAATGAAGGAGGAGGCCCCAACAGGCACAGCGAGTTTATTGGCTATCATACAGAAACCTACTATAAGGGAAAGGGCCGGAAAAAGAAAAAATACACACATAAAGTAAAAGATTACCGCACCTGGACAACCCCTAACCCCGCCCGTGGAACCGAAACCTTTATTTACGGGGTGGGTAAAACTAATGCAGCCAAAGATGCCTTAAGTGCCAACGAGGATATGTACCTGGATAGTGTTTCGGCCAGGGAACTGAAAGATTTTAATCCAACAGACCCTGCCAAAATGATGATCATAAATATGAAAACGCAAACCTATTTTGCCCGCAGCGCCAACCTGGCCCTTACTGTTGAAGAAGAGTTTCAGAAAGTGGGACGCATCAGCCGTGAGGCCAAGCAAAGGCAAAAAGGCATTTGGGTATTACAGGCAGTGGCCATGCCCGCCGTATTGGTAGAAACAGGCTTTATCTCTAATCCGGAAGAAGAAGACTATTTAAACAGCGAACAGGGGCAATTCCAAACCTGTGAAGTGCTGGTAAAGTCTCTGAAACGATATAAATACTCTTTAGAGAAGCAATTGTCTGGTATGGCAAATGCAGGCGGAACAGTAAAATAATACCCCTGTTCATTTTAACAGGATTCCCCTATATCCATCACAGTAAGAACCCTTATTTTTGCGGTCTATGAAGATATCAAATGAAACGAAGGTAGGTGCACTCACTGCCATCGCCATTACGCTATTAATTCTGGGGTTTAATTTTCTAAAAGGGAAAACCTTATTTAAAACCGGCAATATTATCTATGCCAGGTATGCTGATTCAAAAGGGCTAATGGTATCAAATCCCGTATACGTAAATGGTTTCCAGGTAGGGGCTGTATTTGATATAGAAAATACAGATAAGAACCTCTCCGCTATTATTGTAGCTATTAAATTAAAGGATAAATATAATATTCCGGTAAACTCTGTAGCGTCTATCAAAGACAACCCGTTAGGTGCTCCCAGTATTGGCATTAGTTTAGGTGATGCCAAACAATACTTGGCACCGGGCGACACCGTTCTAACTGGCTCACATCCGGGCTTAATGGGAGATGTGATGAGTAGGATTGGCCCTGTTGGCGACCAGATTAAAGTAACGGTGCACACCCTTGACAGCGTGCTTAAAAATATAAATACCGTATTTGATCCTTCCACAAAAAACAATCTGCAAAATGTGATTGCCAATATGAACCGGACAACCGCAAGTCTGATGGTGTCCTCTGCTTCTATACAGGGGCTTCTGAATGAGCAATCCGGCGCCATTGCAAAGTCTATGAATAATGTATCCAGTTTTACCAGGAACCTGGCTGAGAATAATGAAAAAGTGACGAGAACGTTGACGAATCTGGATAAAACCACTGACCATTTTTCAAAAGCCGATATCAGCGGAACGGTAGAGAAATTAAAAACTTCGATCAATAACCTTAACGGCATCATTGATAAAATAGGATCGAATGACGGAACATTAGGCAAACTTATGAATGACAGAACCCTCTATAATAATCTCGCCAATACAGTACGAAGTGCCAATATACTGATCGATGATCTGAAGGTACATCCTAAAAGATATGTGAACATTTCTGTATTTGGGAAAAAGGATAACAGCACACCATTAACAGCGCCGCTGAATGATTCTACCCTGAAGCAACCTTAATGCTGCAAAGGAAAATTATATGCTTTCTGATATTGGTAGTTATGGCTAATGCGGTAATGGCACAACTCCCTGCCACAGATACATCGGGCAAGAATGGAAAAAAATTAGATATCCTCTATGCTGATGTCTTAAACTTTCTAACAGTGGATTCGTCGCACCAGTTTATTTCGCTGGTCGGTAAAAAGAAACAGGTACTGGTAAAACAGGAGAAAACTTTATTTTATGCAGACAGCGCCATTCTTAACCAGACAGATAATACTTTGGAAGCATTTGGCAATATCCATATTAACGATGCAGACAGTGTGCATACTTATTCACAGTACCTGAAATACCTGGGCAAAGAAAAAAAAGCATTCCTGAAAAACAAAGTCAGGCTTACAGATGGCAAAGGAGTTCTCACCACCGATGAACTGGAATATGATGTTACCCTTAAGATTGGCACTTATCTTAAAGGCGGCAAACTGGTTAATAAAAAAACCGTGCTTACCAGTACCGAAGGCTATTATTACGGCGATACCAAAGACGTTATTTTTAAAAGGAAAGTAGTATTAATAGATCCTGAATATAAAGTGCTTACCGATACTTTACAATATAACAGTACTACCGAAATTGCCACCTTTACCTCACCTACCCGAATCATCAGTGACAGTGGACGAAGGACCATTAAAACAAAAGATGGTTATTTTGATCTCAAAAATAAAAAAGGCTTTCTGTACAAACGATCGGTGATTGATGACAGCAGTTATACTTTCACTGCCGATGATATGGCCGTGGATGATTCTACCAAACTTGGCGAGTTTAGGGGCAATGCAGTGTACCGGGGAAAAGATACGGCGCAGGGTTTTGATATGATTGCCAACAATATTAAAACAGACAGAAAGAGAGATGTTTTACTGGCCACAATGAATCCCATTCTGCTTATTAAACAGGGAAGAGATTCTATTTTTGTAACGGCTGACACATTATACACAGCAAGGCTATCCGATTTACTGAAAACAAGAAAAGTACCCAATATCCGCGACTCTTTAAAAACGGTTATAGACACTATCAGGTCTGACAGTAGCAATAAATTCTTTGAAGCCTACTATCATGTAAAAATATATTCAGATTCGCTACAAGCAAAAGGCGATAGTTTATTTTATTCCCTACAGGATTCTGTTTTTCGTTTGTTTAAAAGCCCGGTGGTATGGGCAAAAGAAAACCAGATTACGGGAGATACCATCTATCTCTATGTAAAAAATAAAAAACCAGAACGGATGTATGTGTTTG
>JBBRHM010000194.1:0-5229 GCA_038222655.1 Chitinophagales bacterium
CAGGCAGTTTTTTTAAAAACCCTGTCATCTCTCAAAAACAATTTGAACAATTGAACCATTCTTTTCCCACGATTACCGGCTACCCTATAGCGAATAAGGTGAAACTTGCCGCCGGCTGGCTGATAGAACAATGTGGCTGGAAAGGCTACCGAAATGGCGATGCGGGTTGTTATGAAAACCAGGCGCTGGTGCTGGTAAACTATGGAAATGCAAAAGGACAGGAAATTTTTGATCTGTCAGAATCAATTATTAAAAGTGTGTATGAAAAATTTGAGGTTACGTTAGAAAGAGAAGTGAATATTTTATAGGTACTTTTTAACAATTAGTTAGAAAATTGTTATATTTAGGTACAACTAACTGCTATGAAGCTTACTAAACTAGTGATGCTATTTTTTTGCATAGGCTGCCTCGCAAAAAGCATAGCCCAAAGAGAGTTAACGATTACTATTCAGCCTTCTGATGCTGACATATACAGAATTATAAACGGGGCCGGCATCAAGATTGCTACCGGATCTGTTACCCTAAAACTAGAAAAAGATATTCCGGTAACTATTGAGGCCAGAAAAGAAGGGTATATTTCCATTCAAAAAATATACCTGAGAAAAAAAGATGGTAGTCCTAACGATAACATTGAATTAGCAGACAGAATTGTCCAGTTGAATACAACACCTGCAGATGCCACCATCTATATAAACAATGTGGAAAAAGCCAGAACTGCCTACACAGCTATCATACCCAAAGGCCAAAGCATTACCGTAGATATAAAAAAAACTGGTTACGTTCAACAAACCAAGATTTACTATAATAAAGAAGGACAGGAAACACCTGAATTATCGCATTTATTTAAGTTAGAAGATCGAATAATTTCCCTACACACTATACCGGCAGATGCGGATATTTATGTAGATGACAAAAAAAAGGGAGAAGGCTCAGCAGACATCATTATTCCAAAAGATAAATGTATCAATGTAAGAATTGAAAAATCCGGTTATGCCCCCGTGGAGGCAAGGTATTGCAATAAGGATAATGAAAATATTCCACGTCCAGTTGATGAACTGAGACTGAAAGATCGAAAAATACAGTTTAATGTTATTCCCGATGATGCCAAAATTTTTGTTGACGGAAAAGAAGTCGGCAAAGGGTCTATTGCTGTAAAAGTAATGGAGAACAGATGTACAGAAATTCTAATTATACGTCCATCTTATGTAAGTGAAAGATATGAGCTTTGTAATAAAGCTGAATATCAGCAACCAGAACCTACGTACTCCGTAAAACTCAATGAAGACGAGGCATACCAACAATCGGATGAGAGCAGCATTGCCAACAAAAATTTCACAGTGGAAGTAAATCCAGCCACCCAACCCATAGAGGCCTGGAAAAGACTTACCAGTATTATCCAAAGCAGATTTGATGAAATAGAAGCCATTGATGGTACCACTACTTATTTGAGAACCAGTTGGGTGGGCTCAACCTTTAATAAAAACTCACTGTTTAAATCTATTGTAAGAACAAGGGTGATCATTACCAGCGGTGGTAGCGCCCCGCTGAAATATAATGTCAAGATTCAATCAGAAATATCAAAGGCTGATTGTGCTTCTTTTAAATCATCCGATGATAAATACAGCAAGCCACAGATCACCACAAACATGGACCAATGTTTTGAGCCCGTTGACAGGCTACTGAGAAAATATACCGACCTGATTCGTGAAATCCAGGTGCGGCTTCAATAATTTAGTCCGATTATCGAGTTGTTAGCCTGATCAACAGGCTTATAAAACGTAGATGCTTACGCTGGCGAATCTACGATTACATAAGTGGCTAAAACAGGTGTGATGTTTAGTTATTGCTTATTCTTAATTACTCACTTCAGCCATCGGCAGCTTAATAAAGAAGGTAGTTCCCACACCTTCCTGAGAAGTAAACCATATCTGTCCATTGGCTTTTTCAACGATGCCTTTACAGATAGCAAGTCCGAGGCCTGTGCCGGAAGATTTGGTAGTGAAATTGGGTGTGAAAATATTTTCCTGCATCGTGTCTGGTATGCCGCCCGACTGGTCGCGAACAGTGATGAGAATATGATCATCACTCAACTCCTGGTTAATAATTACCTGTACCATAGCTTCTGCATCTTCCTTTGCCTCAATAGCATTCTGCAGAAGGTTTGTAAACAAACGGTTCATTTGCACACGGTCGGAAAATATGCCGAAGTTGCCGGCTTCCTTATACCATTCAATATGAATTCTGGGATTGGCGCTGTATAAACGAATAATGGAAGTAAGTACTTCTGTAATATCAAACTTTTCTATCCTTGCATTTCCGATATTGGCAAACTGTGAAAAATCGCCGGCAATCTTTGATAACTGATCTATCTGCTCGATTAAAGTAACAGCCATATTCTCCGACAGTTGCTTAACATTTGGTGAACCTTTCTGAATAGCATTCTGAAGATACTGAATGCTAAGTTTCATAGGTGTAAGCGGGTTTTTAATTTCGTGTGCTACCTGTCGGGCCATTTCGCGCCAGGCTCCTTCCCTTTCACTTTGTGCCAAAGCCTGTGCACTCTGTTCCAGTTTTTTTACCATCTTGTTATACTCGTCAACCAGCATCCCAATCTCATCATTTCGGTTCCAGCGAATCTCTTCATTGATCTTTCCAAGATTCATTTCCTGCATTTTTTTCCCAATAAGGCTAAAAGAGGCTGTAATTCGGTTAGTTAGAAAAAAGGCAATCGCACCCGCTATTAAAAATATAAATGCATTAAGGTTTATCAATGTGGCGAGAAACCCGGAGATCTCCTGATTCAGTTCATTTTGCGAATTGAGGTAAGGTATATTCAGGTAAGCATAGGTATTACCACGCTCATCTGTAAGGGGTACATAAATGCTCAGGTATTCAAATGACCCAACTTTTTCTGACTGGAGAAAACGGATACTGTGCTCATGCTGCAATTGACGGTAAGCACGTGGTTCCATCTTTGCACTGAGCAGGTGTTTGTTATAAATATATGGCTGGGTTGAAATAACAAGATTACCCTGAAGATTATAGTAATTGATATCAACATTATGCAGGTCTGATATTTCTGCAATGGTTTTCTCCAGTTCTGAACGCACTCCAATATTATCCGGCACATCATCAAAGGCCTGAAGTGAATTCATTTTGCTGTTTACTTCATTAGCCATTACCTGTATTGACTTTGACAGGCGCTCTTCATTAGTCTGATGAAAACGTAATATGAAAAAAGAAATGGTCGCTATTCCTATCACGATAAAAGAAAATACACTCAGGAAAATGATAGTGGCCTGTATCTGCGAACGGATAGTAAGCCGGAGCAGCTTTCTGAGTTCCATCCATTTAAACCGGGCCAGTAACAAATAATCACCTATATGAAAAAGTAATATAATGAATAAAAAAGAGCAGAACAGGTATGCAAAAAGTGTAACAGCTTCAATTAGCCAGGTATTTCTCTTAACAACCAGTACCTGTTTATTATTGCCACTGTTGAACCAAAGCTCACTGTAAACGCCTTCATCACGGTATGAAAATTCAAAAGGAGGGATCTGTTTTTTATCTAACTGCGAAGGAAAGCTATACGTATTAAAATGGTTTATGATTCTTCCTTTATTATAAACAGCATAGGCATAATTCGTATTCAGGTCGGAAGCAATATCCTGCACCTGGTTAAAGAGTTCGGGATACAGGGCTTCGCTTTTATACCGCTTGGATTTAATGATAACAAAAAGATATCCCAGTGTAGATGCCCCTTTCTTTATCATTTTCTGATATACATAGCTGAAACCGTCTACCGAATTATCGTAACTGTATAATTCGGGAATAACCGTGGGTTTAGCCTGGTTTAATATGATGGTTTTGATACTTGCATACCTGGTAGAATCTTCATTGAAAAGAGGATGATACAAACTGTCAAATGTATAAATACGTGTATCATATTTATTCAGGTATCCTGAAAAATTCTGGTTGATCAGGCTGTCCTTAATAAATTTATTAGAGTACTCACTCTCCGATAAGCGGTGAAAATTATTTACCAGAAAGGGGTCGTCAAAATTAGTGGCGGCAATATTCAGTAAGTTTTCGCCGGAAGGATCTGTTTGCAGCGCCAGCTTTTCTGCAATGCGTTTACGTTGCCCATATTCAACAATCCGGTTTTCATAAATTACAATAGAGGCAATGGACATGGCAAAGATCATCACCCAGAAAATGAAAAAAGGAGATTGCAACAAAGGTTTGCCAATATCAATTTTACGAAGATTTAATAATGCCACATAACCTATCAGCCATAGTAATATCCAGATATACGTGCGTGAATCCGCAAATGCAGTAAACAAAAAAAGGAAAAAACAACCGGATAAACTCACCGCAATCAATTGCTGGTATACAGGTATATCCTTAAGGATGGCGGGTTTGATCAGTATCTGTGAAAAATGAAAAAAAGAAAGTACCAGGAAGCAGAGTAGGATAATACTGATGACACTGTAGACGGTAAGACTGAAAAAATTAGTAACATCGAAAGATATTTTAGAATCCTGAACAAGACTGATGATTACACCTCCCAGCAAAAAACAGATAAGGGTTAAGATAAAAAGGCTTCCGTAATTATACACATTTAGGGGAAGTGTGCGTTTAAACCAGGAACGGTGATCATGGTGCGTTTTATAAAAACTCACTAACCAGAACAGTAATACTGCATTTACAAAAAGGTCGCCTAAGGAGGGATGCAGGAAATTAGATGCATACACAGAAGGATCGAACAAAGGAAGTTTACTGAAATCGAAAGGAAAGGGAAAATAGTACGCAATCACACGTAACACCACTACTGCCATAAGAAGGAATACAAATCCTTGCCTGAAACGGTGAAGCAAAACAAGTTCCAGCGCCACAGCATGAAGAAAGATCAGCAACATAATAATAGCCAGCACCCGCAGTAATACTGTTACACTATCATAAGCAATAAAAGATTTACCCTCCTTCAGTTTAATCCGGAATAATTCTTTTCCTGCGCCATTTTTTATCGGTAATGCCGAGGGATCAGCGCTTAGCTCATATTGCACAGTCAACCCGCTGTACCCGGCAAAATCACTGTGCAGGTATTTGTTTTCAATAAAATAGGACCAGCGCACAGGCAACATGGCTATAACCGTAAAATCCACGCCCCTGATTACCACATTTTTCCTGATCATTTCGAAATCACCATTCTGGTTACCAATGAAGAAG
>JBBRHM010000195.1:0-5174 GCA_038222655.1 Chitinophagales bacterium
CCAGACACCTCCTAAAGAGATTACTGATCTTTTACTCGCAAAGCCAACGCCTTTAGTAAGAATTGACAGCAAAGCAGAATGGATGCTGCTTAGCGAACGCAATTCGTATCCTACCGTAGAAGAATTGGGCCAGCCTGAAAGCCGCATTGCCGGTCTTCGTTTAAATCCCAATAACTTCTCTCCCAGCAGACAGGCATTCGTTAACAACTTTATTTTAAAAAATATACAATCGGGCAAAGAATATGCGGTTAGCGGCCTTCCTCTCAATTTATTAGCGGGCAATGCAACGTGGAACTCTTCCGAAACCAAAATCGCCTTCACCAATACTACAGGAAGCAAAGTAGATTTATATTTAATTGATGTGTCTACACAAAAAGCAGCAAAAATTAACAGGCAACCCGTAAATACGGTGCTGGGAGCTGCCTATACATGGGTTGATGATAACACGATTCTTTATAAAGCAACCACAGAAGCATCTGCTAATGCACCAAAACGTCCTATAACACCCAAAGGCCCAACCATACAGCAGAGTTTAGGTAAAGCCGCACCAAGCCCTACTTTCCAGGACCTGATCAAGTCGCCCTATGATGAACAGTTATTTGAGTTTTATGCCAATGCACAACTGATACAGAATAAAAACGGCGTGGAAACCAACATAGGTAAGCCCGCTATTATGAGCAGTTTTATTTTATCGCCCGATAAAAAATACCTGCTGATACGTACGATCAAAAAACCATTTTCTTATCTTGTTACTGCAGCCGGTTTTCCCTCAACAGTAACCATTAATGATCTTACAGGTAAAGTGATAAAAGTGTTGGCTGAACTTCCCTCTGCGGAAGGAACCCCTTCAGGTTACGATAACGCGCAGAATGTGCCAAGGGCTTTTGATTGGAGAGATGATGAACCTGCTACCATTACCTGGGCCATGCCGCTTGACAGTGGTTTGATAAAAAAACAAATGGACTATCATGATGCTGTATATGCATTGAGCGCACCATTTAGTGGTGAAGGAAAAGAACTGTTTAAAACAAAACTTCGTTATGCAGGCACTACCTGGGGGGATGCTACCTTGGCGTTGGTGCAGGAAATATCCCGTAGTAAACAGATGAGCAGGGTTAGCCGTTACAATACTACTAACCATACGCTGGAGTCATTGTACGAACGCAACCAGACAGATGCGTATAATAATCCGGGCACCCCTGTTATAACTAAAAACCAATATGGCAGACCTGTTATACAAACAACAGATCACGGTACTAAAATATTAATGAATAACCCAGTAGGCTCTTCACCAAAAGGTGATTTGCCTTTTCTTGCAAAATTTGACCTTGGAACTAAAAAGAATGAAATTATCTGGCGCTCTCCGGAAAAAAGTTTTGAAGCTGTGGAAGAAGTGATTGATGCAGACAAACTAATTTTACTTACCAGGCGCGAATCCCAAAAAGAGGTACCGAATTATTATATCAAAAGCCTGGTATCACGCGTGGCGGATAAAGCAATCACCCATTTCGCCAATCCCTACCCGCAGATGGAAGGCGTTACCAAACAAAAGATCCAGTATAAAAGAGCCGACGGTGTTGATCTGACAGGTGACCTGTATTTGCCAAAAGGTTATAATAAAGATAAAGACGGTCCTTTACCGGTTCTTATCTGGGCCTATCCCAGAGAGTTTAACTCTGCAGCTGATGCAGCGCAGATACGTGGCAGTCAGGATCGTTTTATTACACTAAGCTGGAGTTCGCCTGTTTTTTATGTTACACAAGGGTATGCTATCATCGATAATGCAGAAATGCCCATCGTTGCTTCAGGACCAGATAAAAAACCTAATGACAACTTCGTAGCCCAACTGCAGATGAATGCCGAAGCAGCTATTAATAAACTGGCTGATATGGGTGTGGGCGACAGAAACCGTGTTGCCGTAGGTGGCCATAGCTATGGCGCTTTTATGACAGCAAATTTATTGGCACATACTAATCTTTTTAAAGCAGGTATTGCGCGCAGTGGCGCTTATAACCGTTCATTAACACCATTCGGTTTTCAAAATGAGGACCGAACCTACTGGCAGGCCCCGGAGTTATATAACGAGATGAGCCCGTTCAGCTATGCAGATAAAATTAAAACCCCGATACTGCTCATACATGGCGAGGCAGATGATAACACAGGCACCTACCCTATTAACAGTGAACGTTTATTTGCAGCTATCAAAGGAAATGGGGGAACCGTTCGTTTCGTTTTTCTTCCCTATGAAGCACACAGCTATCGCGGTAAAGAAAACCTGTTACATATGTTGTGGGAGCAGAACCAGTGGCTTGATAAATATGTGAAAGGGAAATAAGTTTATCATTTGTCCTGAACAAAATATAAGCCGCAGAGTTGTGATCGAAAACAATCTGCGAATAGGCGGCATTTTTTTTACTGTCTTATTTTTCTTTCAATAATCTGTCCACTGTAGCGTAAAACTCTTTTTTCATTTCGTCATAATGAACGCCGGTTCCGGGGCCTTCGAAACCCGCATAAATTTTGGCAACCTTACCTTTTTTATCAATAAAAATGGTTGAAGGAAATGACTTGATCTGTGTTAACTGCGGTAAAGTTTTTTCAGTACGCAAACTATCACCCACTGTAACGCCTGTATTTAGTACCGTATATTTTATATTAAACCTGTCTTTGAATTTTTGTATACTTTTCCTTGACCGTTCAACATCTGTTGTGTATTCATAGGCAAGGCCGATAATTTCTACTCCTCTTTGTTTGTTATGGTTATAATAATCACTCAGGAAAGCCGTTTCATCCATACAGTTTGGGCACCAGGAACCCATAATCTGAACAATGACCACTTTATTTTTAAATTTAGCATCATTGATAGATACCGGTTTATTATCAAGGTCATTGAACCGAAAATTTAATTTTTCTTCCCCGTCTTTCAGGTACATAGCAGCAACATGAGGCAATGTGGCTTTTTCATTCTTTACAGCCATCCATGGTTCTGAACTGGTAGCGCCTGAATAGAAAGTACCACCGGTTATCTGCTGGTTGCTGTTTATTTTGGCAGTAAATAAAAATGCATGGCCACCATCAAAAGTTGATAGCATTAGACTATCGCCATTTACCATACCCGATAAAAAACGATAATCGCCTGTTGGCGTTAAAAAAGTACCGCGCAAAGTGGATCCTTTCTGCTGCCACTCACCTATTGCCGGTCTCGACAACAAATCTCCTTTGATAAAAGTAACCTCCCAGCGGCCTGATATATTTGTAGCGGCTGGTGTAATAACTTCAGGAAGCAGACTTAGTTGTGTTTGTGCGGTAAAAGGCATAACCTGTTGTTTAACCGATCCGCCTTTTATCCAAACGCCCTGCCACTGGTGATCGGATATTTTTTTAATTTTAAATGCTGATTCAAAAACCGGCATTTCAATAAAAACGGAGTCTTTGGTGAGCCTTATTTTATCCACCCGCATCTTATCAGCTGCATTAATAACGTACAGAACTGTTTTATTTTTTTCGGTCTTTATCTCAAAATGAAAAGGGATCAGTTTCCCATCGTTCCGTAATAACCCGCCTTTCCAGGCTCCCTCTTGTAAACCCGGCTGCGCCATGGCACCAGTTAAGAGCAGGCATAAGGGCAATACAGCAAAAAATTGTTTAGCATTCATATTTCTTCTTTTTGGAATTGCAAGATTAAGAATAGTCTAACAAACAGGCATGTTAATTTGTTGAAGAAATTAGATGCATAGCCCGTTTTATACTTTACTATTTACGATAAGGTGCTGATCATTCAAAACAGAAATAATTTTTTGATCAGAAGAATTTGGGTGTGAAAACTGTTACATCCCGCTTCAGAGTATATAATTTTACGAAAATTTTGATCAGTCCCCCTTCTGGGCTTTTTTTACCTCCAATTCATTCCACGGTGTAGATCCATCTTTCGCACGGGCAAAAACGATATCTTTTAATTCACCGATAACGATTTCTGCCGTGGTGTATATTTTGCATCCCTCCAGTAAATGGCCGCCAACCGTTTTACCGGTACTGTCTGACAGCGATACGTGTATATGCGAGCCATTAACAGATAAGGTACCAGCCATGCTCACAATTTCAAAATGTCCTTTATCATGGTATCCTTTTTCCTGGTTAGCAAAACGGATATTATAATCTGCCAGGCTACCCACACAGGTGGCTATCCAGCCGGCCTGTATGTTTTTTGTTTGTACAAAACTATCAATAGACATTTTAAGGTCCTGGCCCGGTTTTAAACGAAAAGCATGCATAACAACAGTGGATGCCATAGTAGGTCATTTTGCAGGATAAAAAATGATAAAACAGTAAGGATCACGAAGGGCTTATTGCTAAGTTATTGAAACACGCTCATAAAACGGCTTGAAACAAAAACAATGAAATACTTTATACAACGCCCTGCAATCTTTATCTTACAGTTTCCTAAAAATAACTGCTATGCGATTGCTGTTTGCTATTTGTATAAGTTTCTTTGCCGTTAGTGTTTCTGCCCAGAATTATTACCTCTTTGTGGGAACCTATACTACCGGTAAAAGTAAAGGTATCTATGTGTTCCAGTTCAATTCCAAAACGGGAGAAGTACAGTGGGTAAGCAATACAGACAGTTCGGCCAATCCCTCTTTCCTGTCAATATCCCCTAATGGCAAATACCTGTATGCGGTTAATGAAACCGGAAGGGAACAACCGGGTCATGTAAGCGCTTTTTCGTTTGATAAAAGTGAGGGCAAACTGTCATTCATCAATCAACAACCCAGTGGCGGCGATGACCCCTGTTTTGTTACGGTTGATCGAATCGGCAAATGGGTAGTCATTGCCAATTATAGCGGCGGAAGCCTCGCATCTTTTCCCGTTAATAAAGACGGATCACTGGCTCCTTACAGTCAACTGATACAACACAAAGGAAGCAGCATTAATAAACAACGCCAGGAGAAGGCCCATGTGCATTCAACTTTTTTTTCACCTGATTACCAATATATCCTGGCCCCCGATCTTGGGATGGATAAAGTAATGATCTACCCCTTTAATGGCTCGTCAAAAAAACCTCTTACCACTTCGCCGGCACATTATGCAAGTTCTTCACCGGGCAGCGGTCCGCGTCACCTCGCCTTTCATCCCAACAAAAAATATGTTTATCTCATTGAAGAACTTACCGGAAC
>JBBRHM010000196.1:0-5083 GCA_038222655.1 Chitinophagales bacterium
CCGGCTAACTGGATATAAATTTTACAGCATGAATTTACCAAGAAGAAACAGGATACTGCGCCAATCAGTTTCGATAAGATCCATGGTGGCAGAAACCATACTTACTCCGTCAGATTTTATTGCTCCTTTATTTATTGATGAAGGAACAAATACCGAAACAATGATCGCTTCCATGCCCGGTTATTATCGCCGCTCACTGGATCTTACGGTAAAAGAAGTAAAGCACCTTAAAGGTCTCGGCATTAAAAGCGTTCTGCTCTTCATCAAATGCAAGGACGAATTAAAAGACAATACCGGCAAAGAAGCATGGAATAAAAACGGACTGATGCAAAGAAGTATCAAAGCCATTAAAGATGCCGTTCCGGAAATGGTCGTAATGACAGATGTGGCACTTGATCCTTTTTCATCGTATGGTCATGACGGCATTGTAAAAGATGGGGAGATTGTGAATGATGAAACCGTGGAAGCCTTGGTACGCATGAGTATCAGCCATGCTACTGCAGGCGCTGATTTCGTGGCGCCAAGTGATATGATGGATGGTCGCATCGGTGCCATCCGCAATGGATTGGAAGAAGAAGGCTTTACCAAAACCGGCATCATGAGTTACAGCGCCAAGTATGCATCCTGTTTCTATGGACCTTTCCGTGATGCATTAGACAGTGCACCGGGATTTGGTGATAAAAAAACTTACCAGATGGATTTTGCTAACCGCACGGAAGCTATCAAAGAAACCTTAATGGATATTGAAGAAGGTGCGGATATCGTTATGATAAAACCTGCTTTAGCATACCTGGATATCATCCGTGAAATAAAAAATGCAGTAGAAATACCCGTGAGCGCTTACCAGGTAAGTGGAGAATATGCCATGATCAAAGCGGCAGCCAAGATGGGATGGCTGGATGAAGAAAAAGCAATAGTTGAAACCTTATCATCCATTAAGCGGGCAGGTGCTGATTTAATTGCTACTTATTTTGCAAAAGACGCGGTAAGACTGTTAGGTAAGTAGTTATGCCTAATGAGATTTGTAGTAAACACGGAATTTTTGAGTGAGTGGGCAGTAGTGAGTGGCGAGTGAATGGTCCTTCTTACTTTGTGAAACATTAATTAATTATGTTTCTAGAATTAGGACATACTAAACTTATCGCTTATGGATATTCGAAGGCACTTACGTTAGAATGCTATAAGATAACAAAATTTTTCCTTAAAGATGAGCACTTTGCAATGGTGCAACAAATAAGAAGAGCTGCATTGTCTGTTCATTTAAACTTAGCAGAAGGCGCATCAAGAAGATCTGCTGCTGAAAGAAGAAGATTTTATGAAATATCGAGAGGTTCAATCATAGAAGTTGATACAGCATTGGATATTGCTGTTTCTTTACACTATATAAGTGCAGATCAAATAAATGAGATAGGCGAATTGATACTAAAAACTTTCAAATTAATAACAGGTATGATTAGGCAATCAGAGGGAAAAATACTCACTACTGCCCACTCAACACTCACAACTCCTTAGAATCATGTACGAAAAAAGCAACCAGCTCTTCGAGCGCGCACAAAGATCCATTCCCGGCGGTGTTAACTCACCTGTCCGCGCATTTAAAAGTGTTGGTGGCACACCTCTTTTTATTGAAAAAGCCAAAGGCGCTTATTTGTATGATGTAGACGGGCACCAGTATATAGACTATATCGCTTCCTGGGGACCAATGATATTAGGTCATGCCTACGACCCCGTAATAAAAGCCATACAGGAAAAAGCTTATCTCTCCACTTCCTATGGCGCGCCCACAGAATTGGAAATTGACATGGCTGAACTAATACGCAGTATGGCGCCCCATGTGGATTTGGTAAGAATGGTGAGCAGTGGTACAGAAGCCTGCATGAGTGCACTTCGTCTGGCAAGAGGATATACAGGCAAAAATAAATTTATCAAATTCGAAGGTTGTTATCATGGTCATGCAGATGCTTTTCTTGTAAAAGCAGGAAGCGGAATGGCCACACTGAATATTCAAACGGTACCCGGTATTACCGCTGGCGTTGCAAATGATACCTTAACCTGTGCCTACAATGATCTGGCGGCTGTGCAACAACTCGTAGCAGAGAATAAAAATGAAATAGCGGCCATTATTGTAGAACCGGTTGCCGGTAATATGGGTTGTATACTTCCGGAGCACAGCTTTATACAGGGACTACGTACTATCTGCGATGCAGAATCTATCGTATTAATCTTTGATGAAGTAATGACCGGTTTCCGTCTCGCACCCGGTGGAGCACAGGAACGTTTGGATGTACAAGCGGACCTGGTAACCTATGGCAAAGTAATTGGCGGGGGCATGCCGGTAGGCGCATTTGGTGGCAAGAAAGAGATCATGGAAAATATTGCACCACTCGGCAATGTTTACCAGGCCGGTACCTTAAGTGGCAACCCTATTGCCATGATAGCTGGCTATACAACGTTGAAAGAGTTACAAACCAAGCCAACTATCTATGCCGAGCTGGAAGAAAAAACAGCTTACCTGCAAGAGGGACTAAGCAAATCATTACAGGCATCCGGAACCCCATTTGTTATTAATCATGTAGGATCCATGCTCAGTGTGCATTTCAGTGATCACCCCGTTACAGATTTTGCTTCTGCGGCATCCGCAAATAATGAGCTATTTAAAAAATATTTTCACGCTATGCTCAAGCGGGGTATTTATTTACCTCCTTCCGCTTTTGAAAGCTGGTTTCTCAATAATGCATTGAGCTATGAGGATCTTGATAAAACCATACAGGCAACTGCCGAGAGCCTGCAGGAAATATTGTAGGAATTTGCATTAGCACTATTTTTCTTGTCCCGGATGTCTACCAGGAAAAGTTGCCTTAGGCACTCGCACGTCATTTATAAAAAAAATCTTTTTACCACGTCATTAATGCCGCGTGAAAGCTCCCCATTCACCATTCACTAACTTTAACCCATGAAGATCATCTTCTTTTCCGCCCAACCCTACGACAAACTTTTCTTCAATCGCTATAATGATAGTTATGGTTTTGAATTGGTTTTTCTGGATCTGCCCTTAACTGAACAAACCGTAAGTCTTGTTGAAAATGCAGAAGCCGTTTGTGTATTTGTAAATGATATCGTTAATGCAGCAGTATGCAAACAATTAGCAATAAAGGGAATTAAAATTATAGCCTTGCGGTGTGCCGGGTTTAATAATATAGACCTGGAAGCCGCAAAGTCAAATGGGTTGAAGGTTTGCCGCGTACCAGCTTATTCGCCCGAAGCAGTGGCTGAGCATGCACTGGCTTTGATACTTACCCTCAACCGCAAAACCCATAAAGCCTATAACCGTGTTCGCGAACAGAACTTTTCATTAAATGGCTTATTGGGTTTTAACCTTCACGGTAAAACAGTGGGTGTAATCGGTACAGGAAATATCGGTAAGGCTTTTTGCCGTATTATGATGGGTATGGGTTGCCGGGTATTGGCATTTGACCTTATTGCCAATAAAGACATGGAAACATTGGGTGTGGAATACCATCCTTTAATAGAAGTACTCACATGCGATATAATCTCCCTTCATTGCCCGCTGAACAACCAGACACGGCACCTGATTAATGAGGAAACCATTGGCAGGATGAAAAAAGGAGTCATGTTAATCAACACCAGCCGTGGCGCCCTGGTAGATACCAAAGCCGTGATTGGCGCCCTTAAATCGGGGCATATTGGCTACCTCGGTATTGATGTATATGAACAGGAAGAGCATCTTTTTTTCCGGGATTTGTCAGATGAAGTGATCAGAAATGATGAAATTCAGCGTCTATTGGGCTTCTCCAATGTATTGCTGACCGCCCACCAGGCGTTTTTTACGGATGAGGCCCTGAGCCAGATTGCTACCACTACGTTAAAAAATGTACAGCAATTATTAAAAAATGGTAATTTGACCAATCAGGCAGCGTTATTAGTATAAATTTAATCTGATATTCGAAGACGTAAGAATATGATACAGACAACTATGCAAAAATCCATTTCCCGATTAACCATTATTCTCTCCGTTTTTTGCCTGTTCGCAGCTTGCAAAAAAGAACTGAGTCTTGAAAACAATGGCTTTTCAGGTACTGCGCAGGGGGAATTGATTGATTCACTTGGCGAGTGCAAGAATGTAACCATTCTGGGTAATTACGCGGTAGATACGGCCCTAACTAATAATAATTACATATTGGTGAATGTAAATTTTACCGCAGCCGGCAAATACAGAGTGTATACGGATACCGTAAACGGAATGTGGTTTATAGATTCAGGTTTTGCCGTAAGTACTGGTCAGACTTCGATAAAAATCAGGGGAAGAGGAACACCCATCCTTCCCAAAAAATCAAATTTTGCACTCATCTTCAATAACAACCTTTGTACGTTTTCCATTACCCCTAAAGGCACGGGCAGCGGTGGATCAGGTGGCGGAAGCGGTGGAAGTGGCAGTGGCAGTAATGGTGATTATTTTCCTACTACCAGCGGTTCCAGCTGGGTATACCAATACATTCCCAAACTTGGCAATATTGATACCTTTACGGTTACGGCCCTTCAGCAACAGGTTCAGGTTACGGGCGATACGTTGCTATATTCTCAATTCGCAACAAGGCTACTCGATACTTTTTATTTTTCTAAAGACAATAAAGGCACTTACTACGCATTAAGTTCCATTGATTTTGACTATACCTTCCTTTTTGATTCTATCCCTAACGGCTTTCTTTCTTATCCCTTCCTGAAAGAGAATGCAAATGTGGCGGATACCTGGGAAAGCGGTGAGTATGGAAAAGTAAGATTAGGCACTGGTGCCACTGCCGAAAGGGGCGTTGCCAAAGCAGTGTTTACCATCATTTCAAAAAATACAACTCCCTATACAGTTGCTAACAAAACGTATTCTAACGTAATTAATGTAAAAAGAGATATCCTATTTAAACCTGATGGGGCAACAGCTTTCCGCATGCTAATATCAGGCAACTCGTATTATGCAAAAGGTTTTGGATTGATAGACCAGGTGATTGGCAAAGCACCCAGTACGCAAGCGGTTTCTTTATTTAAAACACCTGACATAAAATAATATCGG
>JBBRHM010000197.1:0-4984 GCA_038222655.1 Chitinophagales bacterium
TAAAAATGGGATTAGCTGAAATACTGGTCCAGATTTCTTTTCCGCTTTTTGAAATATATTTAAAATCAAGTTGTCCTTTCGCTCCTCTTATTTTATCCTGCATTAATTTTACGGCATATTGTTTATCCTGCTCATCCATAAAATTATAAATTTCCTTTCCAAGCATTTCATCTCTTGAATATCCTAATATTTCACAAAGTTTTTGATTAACAAAGATGGTTTTGTTGTGCTCATCTATCCTCCAAATTCCTTCTTGCGCCGTTTCAACAATTTGGCGATATCGGAATTCGCTTTGTTTCAGCGAATTCTCTGATTCCTTTCTTTCAGTGATATCGATTGCAGTAATGCACACACCTTCTATTTTATCTTGGTTATACACCGGGTTCAAGGTAAAACTGAACCACTGTATCTTATCCTTTTCCATTTCATAAGAATGGTCATAACGAACCGTAATACCGGTCATTACCTTTGAAATCTGATCCCTGTAATTCTGTTGCCTTGATTCATGAACAAAATCTAAAATATTGTTACCTGTAACAATTTCCCGACCACTATGCATTAAATGAAAATCTTTAATATGGCTATTGAACAATTTTACGCTTCCATCAATATCGGTAAGAATAATGCCATCCGATGTGTTTTCAAAAATCGCCTTCAGGTTAGCCTCTGATTTCGTGAGTGCTTCTTGTGTTTTTTTACGATCCGTAATGTCCTGGCAAGTACCTATCGCACGAACCGGCAATCCGTGGTCATCCTGAAAAACCCGCCAATGTTCAATTACATATTTGGTATTCCCGTCAGCGGTAATAATTCTGTGTTCAATTGTAAAGATTGAGTTTTTATTAAGTGAATCATTAAAGGCGGCATTTACTTTTATAATATCCTCGGGATGAATGAAATCTAAAAATTTCTGGTGCGTTGGAAGGAAGCTGCCAAAATCAGTTTCGAAAATGCGGTAGGTTTCTTCAGACCAGGTTACATTCATGCCGGGTATCTCGGTTTCCCAACTTCCTAATTTAGCCACTGACTGGGCTTCAATCAGTTTGCTACTTTCCTGTTCCAATTGAGATGCCATCTCGCGGAACTGCTGTTCGGTTCTTTTCCGTTCTGTTATATCACGAAAATTAGTTACAATACCATTGATAACCGGGTTGTGCAGCATATTGGTAATAGTGGCTTCCACCCAAATCCAGGTTCCGTTTTTATGTTTAAACCTGTTCGCATTATCTGTAAGTGGCAGTCCTGGGTTACTCAGGCACTCAGCCATCTTTTCTCTGACACCCTGCAGGTTATCCGGATGCAGTATCTGATAGAGATCGAGTTTCATTGCTTCCGTTTCTGTATACCCCAGAATACGGTGTATAGAAGGAGATGTATAGGTTGGTTTTCCTGCTTCGTTTAGTATAACAACAGCATCAGCGCTGTTTTCCACCAGGGCACGGAAATGTTTTTCATTTTTGATAACTTCTTCCAGTAAAATCTCACGTTCTTTTTGTAGCTGAAATTTTTCCAATGCGTTATTAATCGCAACGGGCAGTCTGGATAAACGATCTTTAAGAATATAGTCATCAGCTCCTTTTTTTATAATATCCACGGCAAACATATCAGGCATAGTAGCGGTGATAAGAATAAAAGGGATTTTTAACCGGGTTGCATGGAATATGGCCAATGCTTCAATCGAGTCAAAAGAGGGAAGTGAATGGTCGCAGAGTATGAGGTCGGGACAATATTCCCTCAAGGCTTCAATGAATTTGTCTTTTGTATCAACTACCAGACTTTCAAAATTAAGTCCTCCTTTTTTTAAGGCTTTGGCTATCATTACAGCATCGCTGGGCACATCTTCAACGTGTAATATTTTTAATTTTTTATCCATATTCAATCGTCTTTTGAAAGTTTTATCTTTTTTAAGACTCAAGTAAATTCATTTTTTATCTTATCCTTAGTACAATGTTAATTGTGAGACGCAGTTTACAATTCGCAAACGCCAATCATAATTAATGTCCCCAACTCCTGAATCAGTATCATCTTATACCCAACATAGTATTGGCAACTATTACCAACATACTAACCATTCTGCGGTGGATTATTTACCACGAGCCAGTAAAAGCCCAGCTCAGCAATTATTTTTGAAAACTTATCGAAGTCAACTGGCTTAACAACATAGCTGTTAACACCTAGTTGATGACTTTCAATAATATCCTTTTCTTCTTTTGACGAAGTCATCATCACCACAGGAATACTTTTTGTCTGCTCGTCACTTTTGATAATACGGAGTACTTCAAGGCCGCTTACTTTCGGCATTTTCAGATCCAGGAAAATTACTTTAGGTTTATTCGCAGTATTCCTGGTTGCATATTCACCTTTTCCAAAAATAAAATCAAGGGCCTGGGCACCATCTATCAGATGAACTAAATTATTAGCAAGGTTATGCTTTTTAAGAGCTCTGATGGCAAGCATTGCATCTGATTTGTTGTCTTCCACCATAAGTATTTGGATGTCTGAGGTTGGCATAAAGATTCATTTACTGATACTATTTTAAATATAATTATTGGGTAGCGAAATATAAAAGCATGCTCCCTCGTTCACTTTTCCTTCCGCCCATACTTTACCCCCGTGTTTTACAATGATCTTCTGAATAATGGCCAGGCCAACGCCTGTTCCTTCAAATTCAATACTGCTGTGCAACCTTTGAAAAACGCCAAATAATTTATCGTAATACTGCATATCAAAGCCGGCTCCATTATCTTTCACATAAAAAATGCATTGTTCATTTATCTGGTAGGATCCGATTTCGATGATTGCTTCGTCTTTTTTACCGGTATATTTGAATGCATTTGAAATAAGGTTTATAAAAACCTGCTTTAACATATTTCGGTCCCCCTTAATATTTTCCAGATTTTTTACAGTTACCTGAATTATCCTGTCAGGATCATCCTGTTTTAATTCGGCAATAACCGCGTTTGCCAATTGTTTCATATTTACAATACCCATTGAAACATGCTGTTTCCCGATACGGGAAAATTCGAGCAGGTTATCTATCAGTTGTCCCATTTTTTTTGAGTTCAGGATAATTAGTTCCAGCAAATCCTTTGCTTCATCGTCCAGCTTTTCCTGATAATCTTCTGCCAAAACCTGGGTAAACCCATTGATTGCCCGTAAAGGGGCACGCAGGTCATGCGAAACAGAATAAGAAAAAGATTCGAGTTCATTATTGACCTCCTCCAACTCCAGTGCGCGCTTTTCCTTCTCGGTACTTTGAAAAACAAGTTCTTCATTAGCAATGGCCAGTTCTGCTGCCCTCTTTTCTTTCTCTGCATTCTGAAAAACAAGTTCTTTATTAGCGATGATCAATTCTGCTGCCCGTTTACCTTTCTCCTCGTTTTGGAAAGCCAACTCAGTATTGGCAATAACAAGTTCAGCTGCCCGTTTTTCTTTCTCTGCATTCTGAAAAACAAGTTCTTTGTTAGCAATCATCAGTTCAGCTGCCCGTTTTTCTTTCTCTGCATTCTGAAAAATAAGTTCTTTGTTAGCAATGATCAGTTCAGCTGCCCGTTTTCCTTTCTCCTTGTTTTGAAAAACAAGCATATCCTTAACCACTATCAACTCATCCTCTTTATTTTGTTTATTCATCTAATTTTTTCCCCGGTATTTTATTTGAAATGGAATTTGTTCATTTTATGATTCTAGTTTTATAAGAAAATAATGAAAGAAGAAAAATGTGCAGGTTTAATTACACACACTTCCCCATTATAGCACTTAATAATATGCTACAGTTGAATAGGTTGCACATCAAAAACTGATACGCAAATGACTCGTATTAATTTAATAGTATATAACGAAAAGCTAAAAAAAAGGATACAGTGGTTGTTGGCTTATACAAATTACAACTAGGGGAAAATTATCCTTTGATCAGAAGTGAGAACAAAGTTAATCGAATAATATGCTCAACCCACGACTAGATAAACGTAGTTGATTCACTACAGGATTGTATAGGTTGAATGGCATAAGTGTAATACAATGGAAACTGAAAGAAGGTAAACTTAAAATAGTGGATAATTATCCTTCCCCTGCAACTTCATCAGATAAATGTCGTTGCGCATAAACTGTAAAGTCCCATTCCCGGTAACATGCCGGAAAGCGCGAAATCTATAACTGCGCAGGGACGCCCTCCTCCCAATGGCACAATTTTTTTGGTTCTTTCTAAAAAAGATATGACCAACCTTATCAGTAACAATATTGAATCACTTGATACAGCCGTTAAAAATAAACTGGGCGGAAATAGTTTTACCCTTTCTCCCAAAATTGAGCAGTTATTCAAATGGATTCCATATATCTCAACTCTTATTTCCGACTTTCAGCAATCAGAAGTGCGGAAAAAATTAATGACAAGATTACAAACTGTGGCCCTGTCAGAAACCATTGTAAACGGTGTATTGGATCCTTTAAAAAAAATTATACATCGCCAAAGACCGGATTCAACTACGCAGTTCGATTCTTTCCCTTCGGCACATACGGCTACTTCATTTATGGGTGCCGAAATATTGCGCCAGGCTTCCAAAGACAAAATGCCTGCCCTAGCCTATTCCGGATACATAATGGCCATTGCTACAACAGCATTGAGGGTTCACAATAAAAAAAGCTGGTTATCTGATGTAGTGGCCGGCGCGGCACTTGGTATTGCCTCGGCTGGGGTTGCCTGCTGGCTGGTAAAAGAACATAACAGGAAAAAGGCAATGGAAATTTAATGTTTTATTTGCCTGGACTCTAAAGAAAAAAAATCTCAATTCAACATACACCGAAGAGAGAAAGAACTTTGATCGGGCCATCTGATAATGACATTAATTACCGCAAACATCCTCTTCCTGTTTTATTGATTTGATAAAAGATGGGTAGTACAATCGTATTTGTGACTACCCATCTGCTTGCCCAACAAAATCAGTTTTGAAAAATTGTTCGAAACTTACCCGTGTTCGGCCAGTGCGTC
>JBBRHM010000198.1:0-4968 GCA_038222655.1 Chitinophagales bacterium
CCTGATGAAAAAACGGTTGCCTCTGCCTTAGGCGTGAACCCTTATTTTGTAAAAGATTATATGGGTGCTGCGAGGAAGTATGATTATAACGGGGTAGAAAAAATTCTCCTGATCCTGCACCAGTATAACTTGCGGAGTGTAGGGGTGCATGACATTGGCACATCCGATGCAGGGTTGATGAAAGAGATGGCTGTCAAGATGATGATGTAGGTCTATGGCAATTCAAGGTGCACTTTTTACCCCTCATATAAATTTTACCTAAGAACATTATATGCTAAAAATAATTAGAGGACAAAGTCCTCTAATTATTTATGTTGGGATTTACCCTAAAGCCGAATGCATTGCTGCTGAGCCTGCACTCTGCTGATAAGTCCCATTTGAAGCAGCTTTTACATCCGTTGCAATTTGGTATATAACACCTCCTATTGCGTAAGAAAACCAATACCATAATGTTTCGCCTCCATTAATCTGGTTAGCTTCGTTTACAGTTAACTCCTGTAATTCTGAACTGAATTTTTGTAATTGCATAAGTTGATAATTTTTTTAATGAAAGAATGCTATTATTGCCCGTATGATATCCGGCAAATATTGTATTAGAAACATAATTGCCAGGATAGTCGCAACCGAGCCAAGAATCTCTGGAAGGGTCATCTCTTTTAGCTTTTTAAATAACATATGAATTTGTTTTAGTGTCTTGGTTTTCGCCCATGCACTCCATCACTGAAACCTTCCCGGACATCACCAAAATTGCTGATAAAAGACATAATGAGACCCGATATAGGTATCCACCACCCACCACCCTGTATGGTGCCCGCTTCTGATCGGTCCAATTGGGTTAGCCCCAACTTATTTAATTCAATTTTTTTCATAACATTAATTTTATAGTTAGCTCCTTTTTTTCGCATAATGCATGGGTGCCGGAGAGTTTTAATTGCCCATTACCATTGGCCAAATGACACTGTAAAACTCCGGAGCGCTATTAACCTTTCCTAATATTTCAGACATCACTATGTTAGGTAATCAGACAATTATTTACGGGGCGAAAATTATCGTTTAAATACTGCCTGTCATACCGTATTTACACCCTATTTCAAAGTTGATAAACTAATTATTATTGTATCGTAAAGCTTACACTATGTATCAGTATCATCCGGAAAGAATAAGAATTGCCCGTAACATCAGGCTGATCAGGGAACTCAGAAATTATGATCAACGTTACGTTGCTTCTGCCCTGCAGGTGGGCCGCTCCACCCTGTCTACCTGGGAGAATGGACTTACAGAAGTAAAAATTGAAAACCTGATACGGCTGGCAGAAATACTGGGACTGGATAATTACCGCCAAATCATTGATTTTGATCCCGATGAATTATTCAGAAAAAAAGCGGGGTAAATTATGTTTCTAATAACTGAATGGCAGCGAGTTTATCATTTGCTAATTGCTGTTTTAATTCTTCCAGTCCAGTAAACTTTACTTCACCACGTAGATAATTATATATATGCAGCTGCAAAACCTGTCCGTATATATCCTTATCAAAATCAAAAATATTTACTTCAATCACGCGCTTTTTACCATCTATGGTTGGCCTTATACCAATGTTCATCATACCAGTCAATGACTGCGTGGTTAATGAATCATGCGTGATAGCATTCTTCCTGTCTGCCAATTCACGCATCACTACCCTTACCGCATACACTCCATCTCCCGGTATTAATTTTTCTTCATTACTGATATGCAGGTTTGCGGTGGGATAACCCAGCGTGCGGCCAAGTTTATTTCCTTCTGTTACCGTACCTTCAAAAAAGTAGGGATAACCTAAAAATTCATTGGCAGTATCTATATCATTCTCCATCAACGCATGACGGATCTTTGTGGAACTGATGACAACTTCATGCAAAATCTCCTCCGGTATTTCTCTTACCTCAAAACCCAGTAATTGCCCGTATTGTTCCATCAAATGATAATCGCCTTCACGCCCTTTACCAAAGCGATGGTCATATCCTATAATAACGGTATGCGGTTTAAAATAGTGGAATAAAAAATCCTGGGCAAATTGTTCGGCTGTCTGACTGGCAAACAAATTATCAAAAGCTACCACTATGAGGTGATCAATACCAGCGTCTTCCAGCAATTCTATTTTTTCATCAAGTGTGGTAAGCAGCTTAACCTGGACACCAGGCAATGAAACAATTTTGCGTGGATGCGGGTGAAAAGTAATAATAACCGTTTCCCCCCCAATACGGGTAGCTTCTTCTTTTAGCTGCGCAATAATCTGCCTGTGACCAAGATGCACACCGTCAAATGTACCAATGGTAACTACAGCCTTTTTAAATCCGGGTAACAGTTGCGCTAATTCTCGATGTACCTGCATAGATGGCGTCAAAAGTAAGAAGGAAAGTCTGAAAGTCTGAAACCGGCCGGCCCGCTGCAGCAGGTAGTATTTTATCTGTCTTTATCGCTTCCCGGTTTTCTACCTCACTTCTTAATCAGTACATTTGCGCCAACCTGCAGGGGCAGCCATTTCAAAATTTTAAAATTTTCATTTTTACATGTCTTTATATGCTCAACGGGGTGTGTCGGCCCAGAAGGAAGAAGTGCATGCGGCTATCCAGAAACTGGATCAGGGATTATATCCGAATGCCTTTTGTAAAATATATGCTGACCTGTTATGCGGCGATCCGGATTGGGTAAATATTATGCATGCAGATGGTGCCGGAACCAAAAGTATCCTAGCCTATCTCTACTGGAAAGAAACCGGCGATACAAGCGTATGGAAAGGCATTGCACAGGATGCAGTGGCCATGAATTTGGATGACCTGCTTTGCGTGGGCGTTACTGATAATTTTTTATTCTCTTCTACCATCGACAGAAATAAATTACTCATTACCGGTGAAGTATTGGAAGCGGTAATAAATGGCACACAGGAATTTTTTAACCAGTTGCGTGTATTCGGCGTAAACATCCATTACCTGGGCGGGGAAACTGCTGATGTGGGAGATGTGGTACGCACAGTAGCCGTGAATGGTACCATGACGGCACGCTGGCCCAAATCGAAACTGGTAACTAATGACAGGATTGCTGCAGGAAATGTGATCGTTGGCTTTGGAAGTTCCGGCATTGCCACTTATGAAACAGACTATAACAGCGGGCTGGGAAGTAATGGGCTAACGAGTGCCCGGCATGATGTTCTGAATAAATATTATGCTGAAAAATATCCAGAAACATTTGAACCTTCCCTGAGTAAAGAAGTGGTATATATCGGACAAAATAAAATGACTGATGAGATCACCGTTAACGGAAACAAAATAACTATCGGGAAACTACTTTTATCTCCCACCAGAACCTATGCCCCTTTACTAAAGGTTTTGCTGGATGAATATTTTACTGATATTAATGGGTTAATCCATTGCAGCGGTGGCGGGCAAACCAAATGCATGAAATACCTCCCACAACCCTTGCGTATTATTAAAGATAACCTCTTTGAAGTGCCACCTATTTTTCAACTCATTCAAAAAAATTCTGGAGCCGATTTCAGGGAGATGTACCAGGTGTTTAATATGGGGCACAGGCTGGAAGTTTTTACCAATGAAACAGCGGCTGAAAAAATGATGGAAGCTGCCGTCAAATTTAAAATAGAAGCAAAGATCATCGGTAGGGTAGAACCTGCAGTACAGTCTTCCTTATTACTCAAAGGTAATTTTGGAGAAATTGGATTTGAATATTAACATCTTTTTTTGCCAGTTCCCCGGTATATGCTGCGAAGCGTATCAATATATTAACAAGAAACAGTAATTTAGAGATATGTCAGACATAGTTGTATCCATTCAGAATGCAAATATTTACCAGGGAGATAACCTGATTTTGCAGAATGTAAACTTTACAGTTAATAAAGGTGAATTCGTTTACCTGGTGGGTAAAACCGGAACCGGTAAAAGTAGTTTGCTTAAAACATTATATGGTGAATTAACACTAAGAGAAGGAAATGCTTCTGTAGTAGGTTTCGACTTGAAGGGAATGGACTGGAAAAAAGTTCCTTTTCTGCGGCGGAACCTTGGCGTGGTGTTTCAGGATTTTCAATTACTTACTGACAGGAATGTGCATGAGAACCTCCGGTTTGTTTTGAAAGCAACCGGTTGGCAGGATGAGCGTTTGATAGAAGAAAAGATCAACGATGTGATGGATAAAGTGGGTTTAAGAAGTAAGGGATTTAAAATGCCTTTTGAAATGAGTGGGGGTGAACAGCAAAGAGTTGATATTGCCCGTGCCTTATTGAATTCTCCCAAACTGATACTGGCCGATGAACCCACCGGTAACCTCGATCCTGAAACAAGTGATGAGATTATGCAGTTACTCATTCAGATCGCTAAAGATTATGGTACCACAGTATTAATGGCTACCCATGATTTTATCGTGATCAACCGCTACCCATCCAGAATGCTGAAAACCGAGAATGGAAAGGTGGTTGATAGCGCAGCCTTGGCAGTATAAGGTTTACACTTAGTGTCGCTTTAAAAAACCATAGTGTATGTATTGTGTCCCTTTCGGACGTGTCCAGCTCGTCCAGCGGCCGTGCGGGGGCCCGCGATCGCTGGGATGCGCGGCGGAACACGCGGCGAATCCGGCTAGACTCTCCGGCGCGCGGGGCTATAGCTCAGCTGGGAGAGCGCCTGGATCGCACCCAGGAGGTCGCCGGTTCGAGCCCGGCTAGCTCCATTCGGTTCGAAAATGCTCCGCTGTCTATGACCTTGGGTGCCAGGTAGGAACCCTCAGAGGCGGCGAGTCTGAGCCTTACTCGCCCGCGGATCTATGAGCTGAGCTTGCTCGCTCGTGCGATCAGGGTGTCGCATTCGTTGATGCGTGGGCGGGCGCCCATCTGGTCGAACTGCTGGCGGGCTTGGCGGAGCGGCATGTCGGCGTAGGGGTCGCCGAGGGCGGTGAGGCAGCGGCCCTGGCCGAGCAGGGCGTGGGCC
>JBBRHM010000199.1:0-4933 GCA_038222655.1 Chitinophagales bacterium
GTTAACGCTACCGGTATTTCCAGAAAAAATATTGCTGAGGTTTTTTTCGGCAAAGAGGTATTGGAAGGAGGAAAAATAAAAGAGGAAAAAGGAATACTTGACCAGGTAAATGGCGGAACACTCTTTATCGCTGATCCGCAGCTGCTGCCACCTCAGCTACAGGAGCGTTTTCTTGGCTTTCTTCGTCAGCGTACATGGGTACGTGAAGGTGGTACAAAAGAGATGGATCTTGATATCCGCGTGTTTGTTTCCAGTACTATTTTATTATGGGATGCAACGCGAACAGGCCAACTGAATGAAGCATTGTATCATCGCCTGAATGATTTTACCATCACTATTTCTGCATTACGTGAACGGAAAGAGGAAATACCAGATCTGGCAACACATTTTATAAAAATGAATAATGAATCCCTTGGTACAAATCTAAAAGGTGTAACACCTGAAGCACTGATGATTTTAAAAAATCATAACTGGCCAGATAATATCAGGGAACTAAAAAACATTTTACAAAAAGCTGCTTTGCAGTGCAGTGGCCAAAATATTAGTGCGGGGTGCCTCCCTTTTGAAATTTCACGCCCCGGCCAGTTGCTTGAAGGGGTTGGGAGCAATGATATTTAATACACAAGAGAAACTGTTAAGCTATTATGAAGGTATTTCAGGGGAAAGGTGAGCCAAACGACATTTTTGAAATGCTTCCCAAAGCGATTTCTATTTTAAAGAAAAATATTATCCGCCCTTTTATCAGTAGTAATCTTGCTGAAAAATATACCAATGAGCGTCCACCGCTTCGCGCCGAACTTTTTAGTGCCGCTCAGATTGAAGTATATGCAAGAAAGTTAGCCCGGAACCATTCGCTTATCTCTGCACAGCCTTCCGAACAGTTGCTGAAGCGGCTCGCAGAAAACGAAGATGCTTTACTTGAAGTGCATGCATTACTTACTGAATCCGTTAAAGCCAATCACCGTATTGTTCCCGCGGGAGAATGGATGCTAGACAATTTTTACCTGATTGAAGAACAGATTTATACAGGAAAAAAACATTTACCTAAAGGGTATAGTAAGGGGTTGCCACAATTACAGAAAGGCGCTTCTGCCGGTTTACCAAGAGTATATGATATTGCTGTTGAAATTATTTCGCACAGTGATGGGCATGTTGATCTGAACAGCCTTTCGGGGTTTGTAAATACTTATCAAACGGTTACCTTTTTAAAAATTGGTGAATTGTGGGCAATACCCATTATGCTGCGACTGGCGCTGATTGAAAACCTGCGTCGTTTGGCTATACAGGTGGCTATAGATATTACTTACAAGAACCTGGCAGATTACTGGGCTGATGAAATGATTAAAGCGGCGGAAGAAGATCCTAAAAATCTGATATTGGTTATTGCCGATATGGCCCGTTCAAAACCGCCGATGATTAGTTCTTTTGTGGCAGAACTGACAAGAAAATTGCATGGTAAAGGTTCTGCTCTGGCTTTACCCTTAACGTGGATAGAACAAACTCTATTGGATAATGGTACCACCAGTGCCGAACTTGTTAACCAGGAAAATCAGAAACAGGCAGCCGATCAGATTTCTATCAGCAACAGCATCAGCAGCCTGCGATTTTTAAGCAGTAACGACTGGCGCGAATTTGTTGAAGCCACCAGTATTGTTGAAAAAATACTTTCTTCTGATGTAGTACAGGTATATCGCACGATGGATTTTTTTACACGCGACCATTACCGGCATGCTGTTGAGAAGATTGCAAAATCAAGTCAGATGTCGGAGAAGGATATCGCTGAATACGCGATACGTCTTTCACGCGAGAGCCATGAAGGAAATGAGTCTGACCCTGCCAAATGGCATGTAGGCTATTACCTGATTGACAAAGGTGTACAGGAAGTAGAACGTTATGCGTTAATGAAAGCTTCGTTTAGTGAAACACTTCGAAAGCAATTCAATAAAATTCCACTGATTGGTTATATCGGGTCCATTTTTTTATTTACGGCTCTCTTCAGTTGGCCTCTGTGGGCAAGAATACATAGTGAAGGTGTGATACAATGGTGGGATATACTGGCGGCAATCATTATAGTACTGGGTACCAGCCAGCTTGGCCTAACCATTACGAACTGGCTGGCTACACAGATTGTAAGGCCGTTCCTGTTACCAAGACTTGATTTTTCGAAAGGTGTACCAGGTGATTATGCATCCATGGTGGTAATACCTACCATGCTTAATTCAATGGATGATATTACCAAACTGGCCGAAGGACTGGAAGTTCGGTTTCTGGCAAACCGCGATGCAAATGTATATTTTGCTTTACTTACCGATTACAAAGATTCTTTAGTAGAAAATATGCCGGGTGATGATGCTTTACTTATTGCAGCCAAAGATAAGATCATTGAACTAAATAAGAAATATGGGCGCACGCGTAATGATACTTTCTTTCTTTTTCACCGTCCTCGAAAATGGAATAAAAATGACAAGCTTTGGATGGGCTTTGAAAGAAAAAGAGGAAAATTAAGTGAACTGAATGCCTTGTTGCGTGGCCACGGAAAAGAAAATTTTTCCCTCATTCTTGGTGAGAAGGATGTTTACCAAACAGTGAGGTACATTATTACACTTGATACGGATACACTTCTGCCAAGAGATGCTGCATGGAAATTAATTGGCACATTGGCACATCCATTAAACCATGCATTGTATTCAGAAAAAATGCAGCGCGTGGTGCGTGGTTACACCATACTTCAACCAAGGGTTTCCAATAGTCTCGCCCTTGATGGAAGTTCGATGTATGCAAGACTCCATGGAAACGAACCGGGTACCGATCCGTATACACGTGCCATTTCTGATGTATACCAGGACCTTTTCCGTGAAGGATCTTTTATCGGTAAAGGTATTTATGATATTGATGCCTTTGAACAAACGCTTAATAACCGTTTTCCTGATAACCGTATATTAAGTCATGATCTTCTTGAAGGCTGTTATGCAAGGGCGGGCCTGGTAAGTGATATTCAGTTATACGAAGAGTATCCTTCTTCTTATCACAGTGATATAAAAAGACGGCATCGCTGGATACGCGGCGACTGGCAGATTGCGCAATGGATACTGCCATTGGTTCCCGGCCCGGATAGTAAATTTCGTCGTAATCCTATCTCTGCGTTATCTGTGTGGAAGATTTTTGACAATTTGCGTCGCACTTTTGTTCCATTAGCATTGTTGTTATTGTTATTATATGGCTGGATATTTTCTTCCGCCCCATGGTTCTGGACATTGGCAGTGATTATTATTAAAATATTACCCGCAGTTATTGCACTCTGTTGGGATATTATCCGAAAACCAACAGATGTATTATTCATGCCGCACACTATTTATTCTTTGCGAGCCGCCATGAATAATTTTGCACAAAACTGTCTTGATTTTATCTTTCTTCCCTACGAAGCAGTTATGAATACAGATGCCGTTATACGTACCGGCTGGCGTATGTTTATTAGTAAGAAAGGATTATTGGAGTGGAACCCTTTCGGTAATCATAAAGGGGTTGATAATATATTCCGTTCTTATGTTTCTATGTGGTTTATGCCGGCAATAGCCGGGCTGGTGTTTTGCTATCTTACTGCCTATTATCCCGTAAAATTATTTTCTGCCTTACCCGTTTTGATACTCTGGTCGCTGGCACCATTTTTTTCCTGGTGGATAAGCCTGCCGATTGAAAAAAAAGAAGCACAACTGATTGCTTCAGAAATTTTTTTCCTGCATCTTTTATCAAGAAAGATCTGGCATTTCTTTGAAATATTTGTAGGCGAAGAGGATAACTGGTTACCACCTGATAATTACCAGGAACAACCTGTTGAACGGATTGCACACCGTACCTCGCCCACAAATATTGGTTTATATCTTTTGTCTGGTCTTTCTGCGTATGATTTCAGGTATATAACAGCCGGACAGTTTATAGAACGGGTAACCAATACCCTGGTTACCATGCAGGGTATGGAAAAATATCATGGACATTTATATAACTGGTATGATACCGTTTCACTAAAGCCTTTACATCCCCGATATATTTCCACGGTTGACAGTGGAAACCTGGTAGGACATCTCCTTACTTTAAAACAGGGATTGCTGTCCATCAGGAATGATAAGATCATTCACTTGAATATTTTTGAGGGAATCCGTGATACACTGGGAATATTAAATGAAAAATCAAGTAGTAATAAAGAGGTACAGGATTTCCTGCAGGAAATGATCGTTATCTCCGAATCAAAACCCAAGGGACTTGTTGCATTTAAAGCTTTACTGGATGAAGTGCAACTTTCAGCGACTAAAATGATAGCAGCGCTGAATCCTGCACCGGATACAGAAATAGAAGAGTGGACAGAAAAACTGAACCATCAGTTCAAAAATATTAATCACGAACTCAGCGCTTATCTTCCATGGCTCCTAATGCCAGTACCCGAAAAATTTGCTCATGCATTTTCACTCGTGGCAGAAATGCCAACTTTTCAGGAATTGGCTAAAATTGAACAGTACCTTTTGCCCGGTATTAATAGTTACTATACACCCGATAATACAAAAGAAGAAAATGAATGGCTGGATACTTTCCGCGTACTCATTGTGCAGGGAAGTCAACGTGCCAAAGAGTTCCTGCTTATGACAGAGCGCTTGTCGCAGGAGTGTATGGAACTATCTAATGTGGATTATGATTTTTTATATAACAGGTCACAACACCTGTTATCCATTGGCTATAATATGGAAGAACATAAAACAGATAAAAGTCATTATGATTTGCTAGCCTCAGAAGCAAGACTTACCACGTTTGTAGCCATCGCCCAGGGTAAACTTCCGCAGGAAAGCTGGTTTGCATTGGGAAGACAATTGACGAGTGTAGGTTCATCACCTTTGCTGCTTTCCTGGAGCGGTTCTATGTTTGAATATCTTATGCCTTTACTCGT
>JBBRHM010000200.1:0-4872 GCA_038222655.1 Chitinophagales bacterium
AAATTGTTTGCCCGTCAATTCATCCGTACGAATTTCTTCCACCTGTACATTTTTTTCCGACAGCCATGCCAGTCCTTCCTGCACATTAGTTACAGCAAATGCCAGGTGCCTTAACCCTTTCGCTTCCGGGTAAGCGCCCCGCTCCCGATGTTCAGGGAATGAAAATAATTCAATTTGATATTTGCCATTCAAAGCGAGGTCCAGCTTATAGGAATTACGTTCTTTCCGAAATGTTTCTGCTATCACTGTAAACCCCAATATCTCTGTATAAAATAGTTTGCTGGCCCCGTACAGATCGGGGGAAGTAAGGATGGCCACATGGTGTATAGCTTCTATTTGTAACATTTATGCTTCCGTTTGGATTGTATCGGCAATCGTGTTTCCCGCAAGCTTAACGGTAAGTTCCTTCCAGCCTTTTGTCCAATCGCCCGTTACTTCTAATTTTCCTTCGGTAACCATTTCGCGTATTCGCCAAACAAGAAACACATCCCCTGTTTTTACTTTCATTTTATGTAACGTATTGCTGATGAGCCTGGTTAGTTTTTGAGGCTCCCCGGTTACATGTGTCATAATATCCCTGTCATAGAAATCCGTTTCCTTACCTACAATTTTTTTTCCACCCTCGAGAAAACGCACCATCGCATTTTCATTAACCAGCTTCTTCCATTCATCGGGATCTACTTCAAACTCACTCAAGGTAATAGGCCTGGCCAGTTTTTTGGCTTTAAGAAATTCTTTAGGCAGTATCTCGAAGAGGCTCACAGGATAAAAAATATTTCCTTTCTCATTAATAAAGGGAAGATTGTTCAGGTACAATACCTGTACCCGGCCCTGGTGGTTTTTTAACTGGCTCATCAACCAATAATAACCGCATACATCATGCACATTTTGTCCCATCCATATCCAAACTTCCTGTTCAGGTTCTTCTTCCAAACGTTTCAAAAGGTTAAGAACAGTTAGTTTATCATCTACCAGATTTATCTGTTCAGCATAAGGAGAATATTCAAGTAATGTTTTCCACCAGTCCCTCCGCTGCTGATATCCTTCGGTTCCATAGATATCCCATAAAGGGCCCACCGCAAAATCATCTTTAATCTCAACAATATCACCCTGCAGGGTTTCATCCAGTTCAATGGCTTTTTGTAAAGCCTCTACATTTGATTGTTCAAAAACGATATGGAGCATTTTACTTAGTCATTAATAATTAGTAGTTCGTAATAATTTTGCCTTAAATGGATTAGTAATTACTAATTGGCCACTCAGTTTTCTATCAAATCAAGCTCAATCTTGAGGTTATTAATAATAAACTCCTGCCTTTCCATGGTATTCTTACCCATATAATATTCCAGCAGGTTCTGAATATGATCGCCCTGTTCCAGTATCACAGGCTGCAGACGTATATCCTGACCGATAAAGCGGCCAAACTCTTCAGGAGATATTTCACCCAAGCCTTTGAAACGTGTGATTTCCGGTTTACTGCCTAATTTTCGTACGGCAGCCTGTTTCTCTGTTTCATCGTAACAATAAATCGTTTCCTGCTTATTGCGTACGCGGAACAAAGGCGTTTCCAGTATATATACATGGCCACGTTTTACAAGATCGGGAAAGAACTGGAGAAAAAAAGTCATCATCAATAAACGGATATGCATGCCATCCACATCCGCATCTGTGGCAATCACGATATTGTTATAGCGCAGTCCTTCCAGTCCATCTTCAATATTCAATGCATGCTGCAGCAGGTTAAACTCTTCGTTTTCATACACTACTTTTTTTGTCAGACCAAAACAGTTTAACGGTTTACCTCGCAGGCTGAATACTGCCTGAGAGTCTACGTTTCTCGATTTAGTAATGCTTCCACTTGCACTATCCCCTTCTGTAATAAATATGGTTGAGTTATTCTGCAGCGCAATAAAATCGCCTTTATTTTTAGCGGTAGATTCATCATTCAGGTGAATGCGGCAATCGCGTAATTTTTTATTATGCAGGTTCGCTTTCTTGGCGCGTTCATTGGCGAGTTTTTTAATGCCTGCCAGTTCTTTACGTTCTCTTTCATTCTGTTCAATCCGCTTTTTTAATGCATCCGAAACGGTTGGATTCCGGTGCAGAAAATTATCCAGTTCTTTAGCAAGAAAGTCAAGTATAAAATTCTTCATACTGGGCCCGCCTTCGTAAACATTCTGCGAACCTAATTTGGTTTTTGTCTGGCTCTCAAACACAGGCTCCTGCACCCTTACCGATACCGCAGCCACAATACTGGTGCGTATATCCGATGCTTCATAATCTTTCTTATAAAAATCACGGATCACTTTAATATAAGCTTCGCGGAATGCCTGCTGGTGTGTACCGCCCTGTGTGGTGTACTGTCCGTTTACAAATGAAAAAATATCTTCCCCATAATCATTGTTATGAGAAAGGGCCACTTCAATGTCTTCTCCTTTCAGGTGGATGATGGGATAACGGAGCTCGTCAGGATTGGTTTTACGCTGCAACAGATCAAGCAGTCCGTTTTTACTTACATATTTTTTTCCGTTGAAATGCATGGCCAGTCCTGCATTCAGGTAACAATAGTTCCACAACTGGTTGTCTAAATATTCATGTATATAATGAAAATGACGAAACACTGTATCATCCGGTGTAAACACCACCAGCGTGCCATTCGGTTCGGTAGTCTTTGCTTCTTTATGATCTTTTATCAGGATACCTTTTTCAAACTCTGCTGTTTTTTCTTTGCCGTCCCTGAAAGCCGTTACTTTAAAATACTGGCTCAAAGCATTCACCGCTTTGGTACCTACGCCGTTCAATCCCACACTTTTCTGAAAAGCTTTACTATCGTATTTAGCGCCGGTGTTAATTTTGCTAACCACATCCACCACTTTCCCCAATGGAATACCGCGGCCATAATCACGAACCGTTACAACTTTTTCTTCAATCAATAATTCCACCTGTTTACCATGGCCCATGGTGTATTCATCAATACAATTGTCTATCACTTCTTTGATCATTACATAAATACCATCATCGGGCGCAGAACCATCACCGAGTTTGCCGATATACATTCCTGGGCGAAGCCGGATATGTTCCCGCCAATCGAGCGATTTAATCGATTCTTCATTATACTCAAACAAATTTTTCTCATCTGCCATAGTCACAATAGTTATTGGGTAGTCAGCTTAGTATTTTTTTTCAACATTGTTGCGTCGCACACTTGTACGATAGAATGTTTGTCGACTATTGTGAGTGGTGAGTATTCCAGAACTGACTACTCACCACTCACTACTCACCATTCCCCCTTTGCCAACCCGCAAATCTAATCACCTCAAACCTTAGCCCAATTTTACTTTTCTACAAATCGCAGAATTATGTGGATAAACTGTTACCAAACATGGATTACTGATCTTTTGATCCGAAAACTTACCTTTACAAAATCGAAAAAGCGTTATCCCATATAGAAACTGATCTGGAGACAATTGCGGCATTTTCAGCAAAAAAACAGGAAGAAAACGACCGTTTCAGGCTGTTTGTGAAGGAAAGAGATAACGATCAGATCGACAAAGTGGTTAACCGGCTAAATGAATCCATTGCACCACAAATCGATTGCACGGCCTGCGGCAATTGCTGCAAAAGCCTGATGGTGCTCATTTCCGGGCCGGAAGCCGATCATCTATCCCATCACCTGGGCCAAACACGTAAAGATTTTGATGAAAAATATCTCGAAAAAGGCAGTAACGGCCTGATGATTATGAACCGTATGCCCTGTCATTTTTTAGCTGACAATAAATGCAGTGTTTACGAACACCGGTTCGAGGGCTGTAAGGAATTTCCGGCGCTGCATCTTCCCAATTTTAAAAGCCGCCTCTTTACTACTTTCATGCATTACGAACGATGCCCCATCATTTTTAATGTTGTGGAGCAATTGAAAGAAGAAATGTCTTTTGAAAGAGAGTGCTAATGTATTAATGCAAAACACAATAATCTTACTTGCTTGTTTCCTTTTTTACAGTTTTGCTAAGTAAGGTTAACACAGATTGCTTCGTCGTTCCTCCTCGCAAGGACGTTCATGTGTTTCTTGTTTCCTGTTTCTTGTTCCTCTTCTATTCCTACCTTTATCTATATGATTAAATTCGGTATTGACAGCTTATTACAAACAGTTCCTGAATGGAAAAAAGAGCGCATAGGTTTTGTTACCAACATGGCAGCTACAACGCGTGATTTGATTCCTTCGCGCCAGGCTTTACTACAGCGTCAGTTCAATATCTGTAAATTATTTTCTCCTGAACATGGCCTCGATATTTCAGGCGCTGATGGGGCGTTGATGAAAGATGGAACGGATTCCCTGACGGGCTTGCCAGTCATCAGTTTATACAGTAATAAATTAGCCCCTTCACAAGAAGATCTTGCGGATATTGACCTGGTAGTATTTGATATACCCGATGTGGGAAGCCGTTTCTATACGTATCTGTGGACAATGACCCATGTAATGGAAGCCTGTGTTAATCAGCAGAAAAAAATGATTGTCCTTGACAGGCCTAATCCCATATCAGGAAATTTTGAACTGGCAGAAGGACCAATGCTGGATTCATCACAGGCATCCTTCATCGGCAGGTGGGCCATACCTCTCAGACACAGCTGTACATTGGGTGAACTGGCGTTGTATTTTAATGCGTCACAAAATATACACTGCAACATTGAAGTGATTAGGTGCGAAGGATGGGAAAGAAATTCTTTTCAACCCGATTGGGGTATTCGCTTTGTACCCACCTCTCCGGCCATACAAAGCTTTGAAAGCATGTTACTCTACCCGGGATTATGTTTATTGGAAGCCACCAATATCAGCGAAGGAAGAGGTACTGACCAAACATTCCGTTTAGCCGG
>JBBRHM010000201.1:0-4807 GCA_038222655.1 Chitinophagales bacterium
GAAGTATTGGAAGAACTGGAAGGACCCATCCAGGAAAAAAAAGCCATCGTGGATATAAGCACCCTCCCTACCCTTTTTGTAAACCCTGTGCTTATGAAATCACTTTTTCTTAACCTGATAGGGAACGCCATAAAATATAGTAAACCTGATGTACCACCCGTAATCAAAGTATACAGCGATAATCTTTCCAGCGATCAGAAGCGCATTATGCAAACCCGTTATTACAGGATATTTATAAAAGATAACGGCATCGGATTCGACCAGAAATATGCGGAACAGATATTTGATATGTTCAAACGGCTGCATGTGCATACAGAATATGAAGGCACGGGTATTGGCCTGGCCCTTTGCAAACAGATTATGGAAAAGCATAATGGCCATATAAGCGCCATAAGTTCAGTAAATGAAGGATCAACCTTTATCATCTCCCTCCCCGCAAAAGACGAGCTTGCGCCCGTATTGGAGAATTCTCTCAACTGAAAAGTCAGGTTCAATAATGCAGGTACCATCACAGGGACATAGCTTTTTAAAAAGAGCAGTAGGTCAGGTATTTAGGTAGGTTTGGTATTGTAATTGCTATAAGGCTACGAATGCCTATTTTTAGCATTAAAACCTAAGTTCGCCTGAAGCGTGTCCTCAATATATTACGCCGTACATTTCTTATTATTCTCACCGTCATTTTATTGACTTTTATAGCTATTCAAACAGGACTGGTGCAGAACTGGCTGGCGGGTATTGCCACAGGTAGGCTTTCCAAAGCATTAGGTACGGAGGTAAGTGTGAAGAATGTGTCCTTTGCACTTTTTAACAGCCTTAATCTCGAAGGCACACTGATACGTGATAAAAATAAGGATACACTCTTATATGCCAAACAACTGAAAGTGCGGATTACCGATTGGTTTTTTCTGAAGGATAAAGCTGATTTGAAATTCGTGGGACTGGAAGATGCCCTGGTTAACATGAACCGGAAAGATTCTGTATGGAACTACCAGTTCGTTATTGACTATTTCAGAACGCCGGAACCGCAAAAGAAAAGCGGTGGCATAGAACTAAACCTCAAAAAAATTGATCTCAAAAACGTTCATTTTATTAAAAATGATTTATGGGCCGGTGAACGGATGGATGTAAGCGTTGGCAGTCTTTTATTAGACGCTGAAAACATAGACCTCCCCAATAACTTTTTTTCCATCAACGATATTACGATGGATAAGCCTTTTTTTATTATACAAGGTTTAAAACCCTTACGGCCCGATTCGCTCCGTAAACAAAGTAAACCCGGGGTAGATACTGGCATGTATTTTAATCAGGGTAATATGCATTTGCAGGTTGGTAGCCTTACTATCAGTAACGGAAGTGTTTTTTTAGACAGCGATACGGGTACTCCTTCCCGCTATTTTGATGGTAGTCATATCCAGTTAAGTAAACTCAATGCGAAACTTACACAAATCTCTTTTATTAAAGATACACTTCGCTCCATCGTGGATCTATCTGTAAAAGACCGATCCGGGCTGGAGCTTAAAAAATTAAAAACAAATTTTAAGCTCACACCGCAAATTCTGGAATTGTCAAAGCTCGACCTTCAGACCAATAAGAGTCATCTGACGAATTATTATGCCATGAAGTTTAAGGATTTTAATAAGGATTTCGCTCACTATAGCAGTAATGTACTCATGGATGCGCATTTTAAAGATGCCAGGATAAACAGTGATGATATAGCTTTTTTTGCTCCTGATCTGCGTACATGGAAAAGAGAAGTGGTTCTTGGTGGAAACTTTCATGGTACCGTGGAAAATTTTCTAGTGACCAATCTTTCCGCAAAAATTGGTGCCACCACCAATATCAGCGGCACACTAAGTATGAAAGGTTTACCTAACATAAATAGTACTAAAATTTCTCTCAGCAACGGAACATTACAAACCAATTATTATGACCTGGGCGTATTTATTCCTGCTTTAAAAAATATCACTTCTCCCAATCTCCCTGCATTGGGAACCATTATTTATAAAGGCAACTTCAACGGAACGATTAATAATTTTATAACGGCAGGTAACTTCAGCACTAAGCTCGGTGGCGTAAGAACCAATATAAGTTTACAGGTACCGGGTAAGGGAGACCCTGTTTATACCGGTTACATAGAAACTACACGTTTTAATATTGGCAAATTTCTGAATGATGACCAACTCGGTCTGGTTGATTTTAAAGGAAAAATAACAGGTAGCAGTTTTACTATAGAAAGGCTTAAAACCACATTGGAAGGTAAAATTTCTTCTTTGCAGTATAACAATTACACCTATACCAATATAACCACCAATGGAACTTTTCAGAAAAAATACTTCAGTGGTGAAGTAAAAATAGATGACCCCAACCTTGACTTCAACAGCACGGTGGAAATTGACCTCACAGGCAAACTACCCCGCTTTAATATAGTGGGCGATCTGGTACATTCTAACCTGAAAGCGCTTAATATATTTATCGATACGAAAGACTCTGTACAACTAACCGGTTTACTTGACGTAAACTTTACCGGCACTACGATAGATAACTTTTTGGGTACGGCTAAATTTCTAAACGCCACCATTACTGATGGTCCTACCCATCTAAGTTTTGATTCATTAAACCTGGTATCGAGTTATATCGACTCCGTTAAATCCTTACACCTGGGCAGTAACGATTTTAATGCAACCATTAATGGTAAATTCAATATCAATGATCTGCCGGCAAGTTTCCAGGGCTTTCTTAATCACTACTATCCTACCTATATAAAACCGCCAAAATCCATTCCGCAGAACCAGCGTTTTTCTTTTGTGGTAAATACAAATTATATAGAACCTTATATCGCATTATTTAATAAAAAGATCAGCGGCTTTAATGATGCACAGGTAACAGGCTCTGTAGACACCTATCATAATCAATTGGAATTAATCGCGAGAATTCCCTACGGTAAATATGGCAAACTCAGTTTTTCAGGACTTGATCTTACAGGGAAAGGAAATATAGATACCTTATCATTAAAAGGAAATATAGTGAGTATCCAGGCGAGCGACAGTCTTCGTTTCCCAAATACAAAACTGAATATTGTTTCCTATAATGATCACTCAGAAATATCTATCAAAACCAGTGCAGACAATACATTGAATGATGCAGACTTGTATGCCGATCTGTTTACACTCTCTGATGGTATACGCGTTCAGTTCCGCCCATCCTCTTTTGTTTTAAATCAAAAGAAATGGAACATTGAAAAAGCAGGAGAACTGGTGGTGCGCAGTAATTTCATACACGCCCAGAATGTGCGGTTCACGCAGGGCTTCCAGGAGATAACCGTAGAAACAGCGGAAGAAGATGGGGGTACTACCCAAAACCTGATTGTGAAAGTGAAGAATGTAATCATGGGAGACCTTGCCTCCCTTTTCTTCAAGAAACCCAGGCTGGAAGGTATTACTTCCGGCAGCGTGGTGCTGAATGATTTTTTTGGACAGTTCCATGCATCCGCAGACCTGAGAGCAGAACAGTTCCGGCTGGATGATGATTCAATTGGTCTTGTCAATATCAAAGCCAGTTACAACAGCAAAACAGGAGACCTGCCTTTTACCATACAATCGCCCAATGAAGGATATAAATTTTCAGCAAGGGGCAGTTACAATGTAAATGACTCAACTGGTTTGTCTTTAAATACGGACCTGCAACTGGAAGATTCCAAAATTGATATCATCAACAAATTCCTCGGAAATATTTTCACAGACATGAAGGGGCAGGCAACCGGTAACCTCAATATAAGTGGCAACCTTAACTCACCTGACCTTTTTGGAAGAGTCAAATTACGGAATGCCAGAATGAAAGTAAATTATACGCAGGTTGTGTATACCATTGACTCGGCTACCATCAATTTTGAAAAAGACGGGATTGATTTTGAAAGATTCAATATTCACGACCGTTATAAAAATACAGGTACGGTAAGAGGAAAACTTTTTGAAAGGGGATTTAAAAATATGCGGTTTGATTTTGACCTTGGCACAGATAAACTTTTGTTGCTCGATACCAGGTCGTCTGATAACCAGCAATTTTATGGAAAAGCTATTGGCAAGGCGAGCTTAAATTTTTCCGGGCCTGAATCAGCCGCTAAAATCACCCTCATCGCAGAATCGAATGACAGTTCACATATTTTTATTCCCAACTCAGTAAACCGTGAAAGCGGTTTAGCAGATTTTATTGTGTTTAAACAATATGGTACAGAGATGGTGAAAGAGAGCAACAGCAGTAATCTTGATCTTACGGTTGACCTCGATCTTACTGTCAATAACAATGTAAAGATCGATGTAATATTAGATGAGCTTACCGGCGACGTGATTAAAGCCATCGGAAACGGCAAACTGAGAATCAGGGCGGGTACCACAGAACCTTTAACCATGAGGGGAAGGTATAATATTGATAGTGGTAGTTATGTATTCAATTTTCAGGGACTTATCAGCAAACCATTCGTGCTGTTACCTGATGCGGGAAATTATATTGACTGGACAGGTGATCCTTTCCGTGCCGATCTGCATATTGATGCTCAGTACACAGCAGAACGTGTAAGCTTAAGTGAACTGGTAGGTAACAATACATTCAGTGGCGCTGTGAAGGGTTATCGGGGAGATGTATACGTAATCGCTCAACTGCGTGAGAAACTAAACAAACCCAGCATTTTATTCCGGCTGGATTTTCCACAAACCAGTCCGGTAAAATCTGATAACGAGTTCTCGCAATATTTGAACAGGCTTGAAAAAGACCAGAATGAAATATTGAACCAGGTAGCTTTTGTGATTTTGTT
>JBBRHM010000202.1:0-4793 GCA_038222655.1 Chitinophagales bacterium
CAATGGAACAAATGATATCCAGTGATGAGTTCATTATTTTATTCAATTCTTCTTTGGCATTTTCCAATGCCTGAAGACGCAAAATATCTTCGGTAATATCTTTTGAATAGCAGGCAATACCAAACAGTTCTCCTCCGGAAGTATACATAGGATTGAATGAGATCAACCCATATATCATCGTTTGCATTATTGGGTTGTACACCTGCTCTCTGATTGAAAAACTTTCTCCCTGCAAAGCCCTGTTGTAATAGCTTTTCCATGCCTTGGTAAGTTCCTCGCCGAAAGATTCTACAAAAACAGAATCCCCTTCTGACGGAATTCTGTGGGTAGCTAATTTCATCATTTCGAGATAAGCGTTATTGGCAGTAATAATGCACAGGTTAGTGTCGAGCGACCATATCAGATCATCGGTTCCGTTTATTAACGATTCCTGATTGGTTTTGATGCGATTAATTTCTGCAGTATGCCTGGCAGATTCTGTAACATCAATGGCCGTAGAGATCATCAGATTTTGGTCGAAGAGGGGTATATTTTTTGAATTGACCACTTTTGTTTCACCTGAAGCGGTTGTGATGGTAACGCCTTTCCAGTTCATCCGTTCCGGATCACCACTTTCTATATCGGCCATAACCCGATCCATGATTTCTTTCCGGTAGTTTTCGTCAGGATATACTTTTTCAAAAAAGCTGGAAATGTCTGTTAACTCCTCTTCACCCCACCCATATGTTTCAATAAAATGTTTGTTGACGAGAATTGCGTTTCCTTCATCAATCTTATTCACGGCTATGGCAATAGGAATATTTTGAATAACGGTTTCAATAAAGGCATTACGCTGTTTAAGTTCTGTAAACAATTCGTGTTGCTTGCTTTGTAATTTTTTGTGTTCTGTTATATCGTGTGCTGTTACCAATACGCCAATGATCTGGTTATCCTCATCTTTTGCCGGAGCATATTTAACTAACAAATCTTGTATTGCTCCATCCTGGGCAGGGAAGCTGATTTCCGATTCTTCGGTATGCCCCTGTAATACGCTGTTGTATAATGCCTTTACAGTTTCTATATTTTCGGGTTGAGCATAATCCAGGATCGAATCTCCTTTGTACACATGCACACCCAGAATTTCCTTGAATAAATGATGAGCGTTTTTATGTAAAGAAATTATCTGCAGGCTTTCATCCAATAATATATAAGATTCTTCCGTCTTATTAATCAGCAGCGACATTCGTTGTTCGGTAATATCCTGAATCGAATGAATGATACAGGTAACTTTATTATGCTCATCTAATACCGGTATGTTTTCCGGTTGCCAATACCTTATTTCTGATTTATTTTTACCCTCTACCCGACTCCAATATTTTTGGATAGCCATCTTATGACTCTTACCTGTATTGAGTACCGTAAACAATGATTGCTCTAAATTATTACTGCTCCCGGCAGCAAGATTATCCTGACGATAAGGGGGAAAGTCAAAAATACTTTTACCAATCAGTTCCGATGCAGGCGCATCTATAGCTTTTACATAGGCAGTGTTAACATCCGTAATAGTAAAATAGGGTGTATCCGGCAATAAGAGCAGGCTTGATAAGGGGAAAGCCCTAAAGAGGTTTGTTTGTTGGTTACTTTCAACCATAGAATAAATATAATTAAAATAAAACAGGACAACCCAGAACCATTTATCCTGGCTTGTTCATCATACCAGGTAAGTATCCGGCTTTACAATGAACAGGTTTTAGGGAAAACTGAACAAGTTGCCTCAATTCCCTCACATAAATACATCCACTTCTTTTACAGTCAGTTTATATGTATATTAGTTTTCTATTCGCTGCCATATGAACAGACGTATTGCTCTTAAAAATCTTATGATTGCTTCCGGTGGCCTGGTAGCCTTGCCTGCATGGGCCGGCAATTGGTGCGCCGACGATGTAACTAATGTTCATTCCGCTTTTTCACTGGCAGAACAAAAACTTTTGGCAAGCGTTGCTGATACCATCATCCCCCCGGGTAATTCCATTGGTGCCCTATCCGTAGGCGTTGATAAATTTCTGGTGAAATTGCTGGATGACTGTTATGATAAAGAGGTACGTGACAATGTAAAAAAACAGCTTGCTCTTCTCGAAGCAAATGCTAAAAATACACACGCGAAAAATTTTGCTGCCTGCGACCAATTGCAGCGTCAGGAAATACTGCTGAAGTTTTCTGCTTCCACAGAAAAACCACAAAAAGATTTTTTTAATTTGATGAAAGGCGAAACGATCCGCGGATTTAATACTTCCAAAGAAGTAATGGTGAAATATCTGAAATACGAAGTAGCGCCCGGACATTATTATGGTTGTGTAAATGTAAAAGCCTGATACCATGCCAAACTTTGCCATAGACTCTGGAGCCAAAAGAACATACGATGCCATTGTTATAGGATCCGGTGCCAGTGGGGGCTGGGCCGCCAAAGAACTCTGCGGTAAAGGATTGAAAACACTGGTTCTGGAACGGGGGCGCGATGTAAAACATGTTCAGGATTATCCCACCGCATCACGTGCGCCCTGGCAATTTGACTATAGGGGCACTGTGCCCATTGATAAAAGAATGGGGTTGGACGCGGCCAGGTTTTTGCGCGAAGAAACCCTGCACTGGGCAATTAAAGAAGATGAACAACCCTTTATTCAGGAAAAACCATTTCGGTGGTTTCGCGGTTATCATGTAGGCGGCAAATCTTTGCTCTGGGCAAGACAAACACAACGATGGAGCGATTACGACTTTGAAGGACCCGCAAGAGATGGCTTTGCCATTGATTGGCCCATCCGTTATAAAGACATGGAACCCTGGTACAGTTATGTTGAAAAATTTGCCGGCATTGCAGGCAATAAAGATGGCATACCCGAATTACCCGACAGCGAAACAATGCCCGGCTTTGAAATGAGCTGTATAGAACAGTATTTTAAAGAAAGCATGAAACAGCATTACCCTGACCGTTACCTGATTCAGGCCCGGTGTGCACACCTTACCGATCCGCAACCCATCCATATTGAACAGGGAAGAACCCGATGCCAAAGTCAGAACATGTGTAACAGGGGTTGTGTATTAGGTGGATATTTCAGCAGTAATGCGTCTACCCTTCCCTGGGCCATGAAGTCGGGCAACCTTACTATGCGACCCAATGCAGTGGTGCATTCCATTATCTATGATGCCAAAAAAGGGAAAGCTACCGGCGTTCGCATTATCGATAGTCATACCAAAGAGATGATAGAGTTTTATGCAAAGATTATTTTTGTAAATGCGTCTACCATAAATACGAATGCCATACTGTTGAATTCAACTTCAAGCCGTTTTCCTACCGGCTTAGGAAATGACAGTGAACTGCTGGGTAAATATGTTGCCTGGCATAATTACCGCGGAAAAGCTAATGCACAATACGAGGGTTTTACAGACAAAACCACGGATGGCCGCAATCCCAGTAATGCCTATATACCCAGGTTCAGGAATGTAAAAAAACAGGAAATGGATTTTCTTCGCGGCTATGCCATTGGTATTGGCGGAGGAAGGGGATCGGGCGCTGATACCAGTATGATTGGCGACCAGTTACGAGAAAATATCCTGCATCCCAAACTGGGGCTCTGGCATGTAAGCAGCTGGATGATGGGCGAATCTGTACCCGTAGAAAAAAATCATGTTCGTCTGCATACTTCCATGAAAGATAAATATGGCATCCCGCAACTCATCATCTCCTGCGAGTGGAGTGAGAACGATAATAAAATGGTTGCCGATTATGTGCAGCAGTCGAAAGAAATGTTTGAAAAAGCAGGTTTTATTAATATCAGTGCAGTAGATACGAATTCTTTACCCGGTTCTGACATACATGAAATGGGCGGCGTGCGTATGGGCCATGACGCCAAAACATCGCTACTAAATAACTGGAACCAAATGCATCAGTGTAAAAATGTTTTTGTTACAGATGGCGCATGCATGACATCCACCGGTACACAAAACCCTACCTTAACTTTTATGGCGCTTACTGCGAGGGCAGCAAACCATGCCGTGGAAGAAATGAAAAAGGGAAATATTTAAAAAGCTGGTAGTAAGATGGATACCGTTTTTGGTTTTAGGTAAGCGCCCACTAATCATTCTTAATTGAAAGATCAACTGTTAACTATGAAGAAATATGCCTTAGTATATACCCTGCTCATTTTATTGCTGCATGACCAGGTTACGGCACAAAGAAAACCCCTGTATACTGCACCATTGGGCGTACAAGCATACACTTTCAGAAAAATTTTTCCCAATAGTGTGGCAGCCACACTGGATACTATTAAAATGATGGGCTTTACCGAAATGGAAGGTAGTGGCGGAAGAATGGCCCCGGAGGAATTTAAAAAACTTTGCGACGAAAGAGGCATCAGTATACCTTCTACCGGTGCCAACTATGACCAGTTAATAAAACAACCCGATTCAGTAGTGTACAGGGCAAAAGCGCTGGGATCAAAATATGTAATGTGTGCATGGATACCCCATGCCAATGGAACGCTGAGTTTTGAGAATGCAAAAAAAGCAGCAGCAGATTTTAATACGGCAGGGAAATTTTTAAAAGAACAGGGACTTATTTTTTGTTACCATGTTCATGGGTATGAATTTCAGCCCTATGAAAACGGCACGCTGCTGGACTATTTATTTGCCAATACCAACCCGGAATATGTATCGTTTGAAATGGATGTTCTCTGGACGCAATTTGGTGGCGGCGATCCTGTAAGCCTGTTGAAAAAATATGGTAAACGCTGGAAGCTTCTGCATCTTAAAGATCTGCG
>JBBRHM010000203.1:0-4664 GCA_038222655.1 Chitinophagales bacterium
TAGCTCTACTTGCTGGCCATTCCAGGTTAGGGCGCCCTGTGCTTTAAAATCAATTTTGTTGTTGCCAAAAACATAGGTATCACCTATGTTCTCGCGGGTCTGCATTTTTTTATTTTTTTGTATCAGTTTATTTACGCGCAATAATAACTCCTCGAGATTAAAAGGTTTGGTGAGATAGTCATCGGCGCCTTTTTTCAGACCGAGTACTTTATCAGCGCTGGTATTTCTGGCACTCAATATTAAAATGGGGACCTGATTATCATTCACCCGAATACTTTCTGTAACACTGATACCGTCTATTTCAGGCAACATAATATCCATGATGATCAGGTCAAAATATTCGTTGTTTACTTTTTGTAAAGCCTCCTTACCATCAAATGCAGATGTTACGCCATATCCTTCTATTTCAAGATTCAGCTTCAGGGTTTCATGGAGGTTCTCTTCATCTTCTACTAATAATATATTACCGCTGTTTTCGCTCATGTAGTCTTAAATAAAACAGTAAAATGATTTCCAGCCGGGTGATTTTCCATTACAGAAATGATTCCGTTATGACTTTCCGCTATCTTCCGGCAGAGGTAAAGTCCTAATCCTGTTCCTTTTGCCTTTCGTGTACTTTCATTTCCTATACGGTAAAATTTATCAAAGATTTTTTTCTTTTCTGCAAGCGGAACGGTAAACCCTTCATCACTTACCGTAAGTGTTGCCTTTTTATTTTCTTCCCGTAAACTAACCGTTACTATAGATTCTTTGGGTGAATATTTAAGCGCATTCTCAATAAGATTATTTACCAGCATCTGCAATAAAACTGTTTCGCCATTCAGGTAAATACTTTCTGTAATATTCTCGTTGATCGTTCTTTGCGGAAACCGGTTTTTAAAATCATCCACGCAACCTTCTACCAAATCGGTAAAATTAATGTCATCGTGCATGGAGGTATAACCACCGCCATCCAATTGTGCCGCCAGCAATATATTATTGCATAGGGTATTCAAACGGTTGGCTTCCTGCAGGGTATTGGTGATGAGTTTCTGTTGTTTGTCTTCTTCCAATTTTCTTTTCTGCAGCGTTTCCAGGTTCAGTTGTGTGATGGCGATGGGCGTTTTTAATTCATGGGTTATTGCCATCATGAAATTCTGTTGCTGCTGGGATAATAACAACTGGCGCCTGGTGGCCCTGAATACAAAAACGGCACCAACTACCATCAATGCCAGGAAGGTTGTGCCTTCACCGATGTATTGCGTTGTTTTTCTTTTCTTGTTGTCTTCAATGGCAACTACCTTGGCATAATATCCAGGATCATCTTTTTGTAAGGTACTTAAGCGGATATTAGTTATATCCTGATTCTGCTTTTCCAGTGCAATAAACCACCAGCACAACGCAGCCACCATATATACCAGCAGAAACCAGTATACCAGGGTTACGATTGCTAATTTTTGTGTTTTAAAAAAACTCATAAAGGAACTTTTTCAACCCGGATACCGGCATTGAGTACAAATTGCAATGGCTCCTCTCGCATATTTTGCTGCAGGATAAATGTGTAGTTACCTTTTTTAAGTTTTACCGGCTGGCGGGTTATGCGTGCACGATGATCGAAAATATCATCCATACCTGTTCCCAGCCAGCCTTTGGTATTGTCAGCTAGGGTGATGTTTACCTGCTGTGTTCGGGCAGTATCGCGTGGGGCCTGTGTGATAATATTTAGCCACAGATTATTGTAGTGATAAGCATCTTCATGACGAAAAATAACGAATACATGATAACTCGCAGCGGTGTCTTCAATGGTAAAAGTAAAAGAGGGTTTATGATTGCTTTTCCATTCGTGTTCTGGAAAAAAGACGTTCTTTTCAAACACATCCAATGTACCGCAACCTGCCAGTATCATTCCCAGGCATATGAACACCAACAATTTTTTCACGAGAGATGATTTGTGTAAAGATAAAGAAAGCAAGTGTTTTCGCTACAGATGACAAAGATTAACACAGATATGGCTGGCAGATTATCATTACAGTACGTTCAGAATCTGTTCTTTTGCTTTTTCCAGTTCATCCTTCATCAGTATCACGCATTTCTGAATGGTGGCATCATATGCTTTAGAGCCGGTGGTATTGATTTCCCGGCCAAATTCCTGAAGGATAAACGATAATTTTTTCCCTTTACTGGTTTCTTTTTCGGAGAGTATCGAACGGAAGTAATCACAATGATTGTTTAAACGTACCTGTTCTTCACTGATATCCATTTTTTCAATATAGTAGATCAGTTCCTGTTCCAGACGGTTGGCATCATAACTGTCTTTGGATACATTGTCTTCTAATAATTTCAGTAACCCTTCACGGATTTTTGTACGTCGGAAAGGTTCCAGTCCCGCAATGGTTTTTTGATGGGCCTCAATATTGCTTATACGAAGTAACAGGTCGTTCTCAATAGATTTACCTTCATCCATCCGGTGATTGTTCAATTCAGTAAGCGCTTCTTTCAATACTTTTTCAAAACACTTCCATTCATCATCTGTAAGCATTTCTGTTGAAGGAGTAATGACATCCGGTAATTTTAAAATGGTGCTGAGTATATCCCCCGTTTGTAATTTTAATTCTTCTGCCAATTTAGCAACGGGCTCAAAATAGGCTTTAGCCAGGTCAGTATTAATAGAAACCGGTTTGGTGGCACCATTTTGTTTGATGGTAATATTACATTCCACACTTCCACGCTGTAACCCTTCATTTAAGAGGTTTCTTACTTCAAATTCAAAAGGTTTCAGTAAGGCAGGTATATTTAACCGCAGGTCGAATTGCTTACCGTTCAGCGAGCGCACTTCTACCAGGTAGGTTTTATCGGCCAATGTTTGTTCCGCCCTTCCATAACCTGTCATTGAATGTAGCATAGGAAATCATTATTGCGTAAAAGTAACGGAATTAACCAATTTTAAAATTTGAAAAATGAACGGGGGAATATGCAACAGGCAGGCACTTACAAATTATCCAGCAGCCACATTATTCACCAACCTTTACATTAAAAATCTATTCCCACCCATTTACGTTTACTCTTCTCGTATTTTTCAAAATTAAATTTATATAATTTACCGGGGCGGTGTGGCACATCCTGCTCCATTTCATCAATATCTATCAGCAGGTCCATGGAAGCAAATTTTTTACGAAAATTTCTTCGGTCAAGCGTAATACCCAATATGGCTTCATAGAGATTCTGGAGTTCGCGAAGCGAAAATTTATCTGGTAACAAATTAAAACCTAAAGGGTGTTCCTGTATTCTTTTCTGCAGCCACTGGTAACAGAAATCCACAATTTCCCGGTGATCGAAAGCCAGCTCCTTTAAAGTAGATATATTTTCCCAGTGTAGATCATTATCGTGAATTTTTAATTCATGGTGATTAATATTTAACAAAGAACAATAAGCAATAGTAATTACCCTGCCGCCGGGGTGACGGCTTGGATGACTGAATGCCCGTACCTGGTCCAGGAACACATCATTCATACCCGTTCTTTCTTTCAGTATCCGGTAAGCTGCATCATCAAGTTCTTCTTTATCCTGTACCATATCGCCTAACAGCGAAAGCCTGCCCTGAAATATCTCGAGGTCACTTTTAATAAGTAATACCTTCAGTGTATTTTCCTCAAATCCAAAAATTACACAGTCAACAGTAATGGGTACTTTAGGATAAGACCTTACCAGTTCCACCGCATCTTTTATAAAATGTTCCTCTTCCTGAATCTGGGGAGTATTTTTTTTTGTCATGAGCATCATTAAACAATCCGAAAACTGCAATAGGTGGTTAAAAACGGTGGCAACAAGATACAAAGTTTACCAATTGTGCAGGTATTTTTCATTACAGTTTCTCTTTCATATGGTAAGCACTTAACTTTATACACCAATCGAATCTATGTACGGCAAAGAACAGGTGCAACAATTACAGAAGCATTCAAACACATTTTTATCTGAAGCCAGAGAAGAAAACGCTACCCTACCCACTAAAGATATTTCCGAACTAAGAGAGGTATTACGCTTTCATGAGTATCGGTATTATGTAATGAATGAACCGCTGGTATCGGATTACGAATATGACCAATTATACCAGTTATTACAAAGAACAGAAGTAAAATATCCCGAGCAGGTAACGTCCGATTCTCCCACCCAACGTGTTGGGAGCAGCCTTAACCAGAATTTTGTTACGGTGCAGCACTTAGTGCCAATGCTGAGTTTAGACAATAGTTATAACGCTGATGATCTTATTGACTTCGACAGAAAAGCAAGAGAATTAGGGGGGCTGGAAACCATAGAATACTGTATTGAACCCAAATTTGACGGCGCCAGCATTTCTTTGATTTATGAGAATGACAGTCTTGTACGGGCCGCTACACGTGGCGATGGCGTGGAAGGAGAAGATATTACCACTAATATCAAGCAGATCCGTTCCATCCCTTTAACCGCTGCTTTTTCAAAATACGGAATCCGACAGATAGAAATACGCGGGGAGATTATTATGAGCAAACAATCCTTTGCGAAATATAATGAACAGCTGGCTGCGCAAAACCTTTCACCATTAGCCAATCCGCGTAATGCTGCTTCCGGAACCCTGCGCATGAAAGATCCGAAAGAAGTATCACGCAGAAATTTAGATGCCTTCCTGTATCATGTAAGTTTTGTTGTAC
>JBBRHM010000204.1:0-4543 GCA_038222655.1 Chitinophagales bacterium
TGAGTAAATACTACCCATGCCTAACTCACCGCACCGCAATTCCCTTCTCTTTTAAATAAATTTTCAGATCCGGTATGGCGATCTCTTTAAAATGAAAAATACTTGCGGCCAATGCAGCATCGGCTTTTCCCTTCGTAAATATATCTACAAAATGTTCCATTGTTCCCCCGCCACCCGAAGCAATCACCGGTACCGGTAAGGCTGTTGTCAAAGTTCTGGTAATATCCAATGCAAAACCCTGTTTGGTTCCATCATGATTCATGGATGTTAATAATATTTCACCAGCCCCCGCATCTACTGCCTGCCTGGCCCAATCTATACAGCGTGTATCTGTTTTTACCCTGCCACCATTAAGGTATACATACCATTGGCCATCTGCTTCCTGTTTGGTATCGATGGCCAATACAACGCATTGGCTTCCGAATTCCTTTGCCAGCTCTGCAATTAACGGAGGATTTTTATAGGCAGCGGTATTTACGGATATTTTATCGGCGCCATTCTGTAATAACACACGCACATCCTCCACGCTGCTTATACCACCGCCAACAGTAAATGGAATATTAATATGATGCGATATCCGGTTTACCAGTTCGCTTAATGTTTTTCTTTTTTCAACGGTAGCGGTGATGTCGAGAAATACCAGCTCATCAGCACCCTCTGCCGCATACAAAGCGCCCAGTTCAACAGGATCACCGGCATCGCGGATATTTTCAAAATTTACCCCTTTTACGGTACGGCCATCTTTAATATCAAGACAGGGTATGATTCTTTTTGTCAGCATGTTTTTATTTTGTGTCTCATCGTCTCGTTGGAAATTTTAACCACTCAAACGATTAAGCTTAATGGCTAAGTTGGATTTCTGACAGACTTATTTTTCCTTCATAAATGGCTTTACCAACAATCACACCTGCGCAACCGATTCTTTTCAATTCTTTAATATCATTCATGGAACTTACTCCGCCACTGGCAATAAAATGAAGTGTTGGAAATTGAGTGATAATATTTTGATACAACGCTGTAGAAGGCCCTTCCAGCTTGCCATCTTTACTTACATCGGTGCAGAACAGCTGTTTCACACCCTTCTCCATATTTTGTTTGATAAAATCGTAAATATCAATATCCGTTTTTTCGAGCCAGCCACTTACGGCTATTTTTTCTTCTTTCACATCCGCGCCCAATAAAAATTTATCGGCACCATACTGCACCAGCCATTGTGCAAAAACGGTTTCATTTTTAACTGCAAGGCTACCAATGGTTGCCATGGCTGCACCAGAATTAAAAACGGACTGCAGGTCGTTTTCATTTTTAATACCTCCGCCAAAATCAATGACCATAGTGGTATTGGCGGCAATTGTTTCGAGTACTTTCCAGTTTATTACGGAACCCGCTTTGGCTCCATCCAAATCAACCAGGTGTAAACGCGTAATACCTGCCGCCTCAAATTGTTTGGCCACTTCCAGCGGCTGTTCATTATAAATGGTTTTTTTTCCATAATCGCCCTGCGTTAATCGCACACATTTTCCATCGATAATATCTATTGCGGGGATGATTTGCATAGGATAATTAGAAATTAATAATTACTAATGGAGGTTAATGAAATTTTTAAGTATCTGCTCGCCTACACCTGCACTTTTTTCGGGGTGAAACTGTACACCATAAAAATTGTTTTTATGCAGGGCCGAACTGTAAGGCTGAAGATATTCAGTTGTTGCAATAGTATGTTCTCCGGATGCAGCATAATAACTATGTACAAAATAGCAGTAACTGTTTTCCGGTACCTCGTTAAATAAAGGGGTTTGGAGGGCATGGATATTGTTCCAGCCTATCTGTGGTATCTTGATTTCAGGGTTTACCGGGTTTTCATTTCTGAATAATTGTACATTTTCTTCAAAAATACCGAGGCAGTTAGTATCATTTTCTTCACTGTGTGTACACATGAGCTGCATGCCCAGACAAATGCCTAAAACCGGTTGTGTGAGGTTACTGATTAAAGTATCAAGGCCCCTGTCGTGAAGGTATTTCATAGCCGTACTTGCCTCGCCTACGCCCGGAAAAATTACTTTATCCGCATGTTGAATTTCGTTGTGATCATCTGTTACAACTGCACTCAGCCCAATACGTTCTAATGCATACAAAACTGATTGTATATTTCCTGCATTGTATTTAACGATGACTAGTTTCATAGAAATTTTATTTAACAGCCATACCCCAACCGAGCAGAATTTTATTAACTATGCTAACTATTACCTAATGGTTCCCATAAACTGTTTAACAGATTCGGTAATTGTATTATGCTCAGAGAGCGCTTTAATAAAAGCGCTACCTATAATTGCGCCATTGGCATATTTACAGGCCGATGCAAATGTGTCTTTATCTTTTATACCAAATCCTACCAGTACCGGATTTTTCAGTTGCATAGTCTGCAGTCTCTCCAGGTATTTTTCAACCGCATTAAAATCTTTATCGCTACCCGTAGTGGCGGAGGAGCTTACGGCATATAAAAAGCCGCTGCTTAATGCATCCAGCTTGCGTAATCTTTCTTCAGAGGTTTCGGGTGTTACCAAAAAAATAAAATCGAGTTTATATTTTTTAATGATGTCACCATATTCCGTTTCAAATTCAAATTCGGGCAGGTCGGGAAGAATCAATCCATCAATGTCCGCGTCTTTGGCATCTTTACAAAAATTTTCAAACCCATATTGCAGAACCGGATTCATATAACCCATTAATATTACCGGTATGTTTATCGATTTGCGAAAACCGGCTAACTGTTGAAACAGCACCTCAATAGTCATCCCATTTTCCAAAGCCTTGCTACCACTAGCTTGTATAACGGGGCCATCAGCGAGTGGATCACTGTATGGCATGCCAAGTTCTATAATATCAGCACCATTATCCTGCAATGCCTGCATTACCGTGAGGGTACTATCCAACTGCGGATAGCCGGCGGTGCAGTAAACGTTCAATATATGGTTCTTTTTTTTTGCAAATAGTTTCTGTATCCTACTCATTACTTTATTTAATCAATTTATATTTAGTTAGGGCCATATTACTCAATCATTTGTTTATTCTTTACGATTTTACCCAATGTAGCTTTGTTTTCAATATTATCAAGAACCCATTTGTTATCTATCCTGACAAAATAATACAGATCATAGAAAATAGATTTTTTCTTCCTACTGTTATCATAGATCTTACCCGTTTTGTCGGAAATCAGGTAGTCTACCATCGTTCCCTTAAAGAATACGGTAAACCTGTCCTGCGAGTTATCTTCATGATCCTCATCCCCAACAATTTTTATTTTTTTAAACCTGATATTTTTAATAATATTCTGACTCCTGGTTACTTTCATCCAGTTAAGCTTCTTTTGATAGGCTTGATAAAGATTGTCTGATACAATATCTCTCACCAAATCCATATCCCTTTCCATATAGGCGTTCTGCATTCTTTCAAATACTTCTTTTGCCAGACTAATCATCTGATCATAATCCCATAACAGGTCATTTTGATGGCTTTGATCGATAAGCGTTTTTGCTTTCTTATTTTTCTTCCATACATAATAAGCGATCAATCCTATATTCAACAAAGCAACTACAAGACCAATACCACGCCCTGCATTACCTCCTCCTCCGCTTGCTCCTCCCGCCCTTGCATACAATGCTGTTGAACAGAAATAAAATAGGATAGCAAGTATTACAGAATAACTCCGTTTCATTATTGCAAAAAAGAGTGGCAGATAATGATTCATTATTTTATTTCGTTCATATACGTGGAAAGATCCTTATCGCCTCTTCCGCTTAAACAAACGACTACTCTTTCAGACGGTTGCAAATTCAATTTACCTAACACGGCAAATGCATGTGCTGTTTCCAGTGCGGGAATAATACCTTCGGTTTTACTTACATGAAAAGCAGATGCTAACGCCTCTTCATCGGTAGCACTTAAAAAAGTTCCGCGTCCACTCTCGAATAAATGTGCATGCAAAGGACCCACGCCCGGATAATCGAGACCTGCGGAAATGCTGTGTGGCTCTACTATCTGGCCATCTTCGGTTTGCATAACAAGGCTCTTGCTGCCATGCAATATACCCGGCTTGCCTAGTTGGGTTGTGGCTGCACTCATACCGCTGTACACCCCATGACCCGCAGCTTCCACTGCTACTAATTGCACAGAAGGTTCATCCAGGAAATGATAAAAAGCGCCGGCAGCATTACTGCCTCCACCAACGCAGGCCACTACATGCGTGGGTAATTCATTACCTGTTTTTTCCTTTAACTGCCACCTTGTTTCTTCACTGATTACACTTTGAAATCTTGCGACCATATCAGGATAGGGATGCGGCCCTACCACGCTCCCAATAATATAATGGGTATCCACCGGGTTATTAATCCAGTCGCGGATGGCTTCATTGGTTGCATCTTTTAATGTTTTACTACCGCTTAGGGCTGGAATAACTTTTGCGCCAAGCATCTTCATACGTGCCACATTTGGCGCCTGCCTTTCAATATCCTTTTCGCCCATGTATACGATACATTCCATTCCT
>JBBRHM010000205.1:0-4516 GCA_038222655.1 Chitinophagales bacterium
CTTTGCAACTGCCGCGGTAGATAAAATAGTACCCGCAGATTATGAACTGGCCGTAAAAGTGTTGTCAAAATTCCCTGGTAGTGAATCACAGGCGGTAACCTATATTCAAAAAGCCCTTCAAACAGATACGGTTACGGCTAATAAGATCAGTTATATGAATATGGCGGCCGATCTGAATGCTAAAGCTAAAAACTATACTGAGCAGTTGAACTGGCTGAAACAAATGACTGCCCTGAAAAAGGATATCAGTAACCGTGATTATTTCTTTTTAGCAGATGCGGCCCTCCGTGCAAAAAAATACGATGAAGCTATCATCATTGGCGACCAGTACATAGCTAAATACCCTGATCAGTTATTTGGTTACAGGGCCAAAGCCAATGCAGCTATTGCCCTTGATGTAGACAGTACCAAAGGAACAGCACTTCCTGCCATACAGCAATACATCGATTTCCTGATGAAGGATTCTGTTAAAAATGCCAAACTTATTAAAGCGCAGTATTATTATATAGCTGTGTATTATGCTGATAAAACAAAAGATTTTCCTAAAGCCCTGGAAATTGTAGATAAAATCCTGGCTATTGATCCGGAAGATAGTTTTGCTAAACCAGCCAAAGAACAACTGGTAAAAGCACTGTCAAAGCCATCATCACCCAATAAAACAACCAGACAAGCGCCACAACCCGGGGGTACAAAGCCAGGGGGCTCTCCTAAAAAATAAATAAAGAAATAACTCCCCAAACAGGGGAGTTTTTCTTTTATATCCTTCACAAGCTTATTTTTGCAGCACATTAATTTTTTAGCATGAGCTGGCTTTCCTTTTTATCTGATGCAAATACATCAAATTCCGCCGCTAATTACTTTCCCATAGGCGTACAACTGATCTTTGCAGCCGGTTTTGTGCTTACCATGATCGCGGTTTCAGCCTGGGTTGGGCCTAAAAGAAAAACAAAAGATAAACTGGAAATTTTTGCCAGTGGTATTGAAAATCATGGAAATGCCCGTCAACCCATGGCTATTAAATATTTTCTGGTAGCCATACTCTTTGTATTATTTGATGTGGAAGTGATTTTTTTCTATCCTTATGCAGTTAATTTCCGCGAACTTGGATGGGAAGGATTTGCCGCAGTGTTGATGTTTGTAGCTTTTTTTCTTGTTGGGTTTATTTATATCATTAAGAAGGGAGCGCTTACATGGGAAGATTGAGAACTCAATTAGTAATGAATACTTAGCCATTAGTAATTCAAGGATGAACTTTCTGTTTGCCCCCGGGTTATAAATACTGGTTTTATTGCTAATTATTAATTTCTACTTATTAATTAATTATGTCACGTCCTGTACGTTTTAATATTCACCCCATACAAGCAAATATCAATGATGCGGTTGCCGTGGCTGAAGCACCCCAGGGTTATTCAGGAGAAGGTTTTTTTACCTCTAAACTGAGTGATGTGGTAGGACTGGCCCGCAAGAATTCCATGTGGCCATTGCCATTTGCCACTTCCTGCTGCGGTATTGAATTTATGGCCACAATGGGCTCGCATTATGACCTGGCAAGATTTGGTTCGGAACGGGTAGGCTTTTCGCCCCGCCAGTGCGACCTGCTAATGGTAATGGGAACCATTGCTAAAAAAATGGGGCCGGTACTTCGCCAGGTATACCTGCAAATGGCAGAACCCAGATGGGTAATGGCGGTAGGTGCCTGTGCCTCCAGCGGTGGTATATTTGACACGTATAGCGTATTACAGGGAATTGACCAGATTATTCCCGTAGATGTTTATGTACCGGGGTGCCCGCCCAGACCGGAAGCAATTCTGGATGGCATTCTTAAAGTGCAGGAACTGATAGGCCAGGAAAGTATTCGCCGAAGAAACAGTGAGCAGTATACAGCATTGATGAATGGGTATGGAATAGAGTAGATGACAGTCCATGGTCGATAGTTCATGGAGTTTTTTACAATGGACAAAGAAATAATGATGGGATTAACTAACGAGATAATCAAACAACGGCTGACGGAAAAATTTGGGGAAGCGATTTTTCATTTTGATGAGTCGTATGGGATGCTGAGTTTTGAAGCAGCCAAAGAAAATAACCTGAAAGTTCTCCAGTTCCTGTTTGATGATGAAGTATTGAATTTTCGGTTTTTAACGGATCTCTGTGCGGTCAATTACCCCGACCTGGCTGGCCGCGAACTGGCGGTGGTGTATCATTTGCATAACCTGCAGGAAAATATCCGTATCCGTTTTAAAGTATTTACATCCATAGCGGAACCTGATGTATTCACCGCCTCCAAACTTTATGCCGCCGCAAACTGGATGGAAAGGGAAACTTTTGACTTTTATGGAGTAAACTTTACGGGTCATCCCAACCTGAAAAGAATATTAAACGTTGATGAGATGGATTATTTTCCCATGCGAAAAGAATACCCGCTCGAAGACCAGACGAGAGTAGATAAAGATGATGAGATGTTTGGTAGAGGATAGAAAAGAAAGCACAAGTAAGGACAGAATGTTGAAGTGTGCGACCTGTCTGCCGACAGGCAGGCGCAACAGAAGTACTATTGAAATTCAAAAAGCCGGTAACAAAAAAAATGTCAGAGCAACATCATATTAAACTGCCGGAAGGCTCGATAGAAAAGCAAACGACTACGTTGAACGTGGGCCCTACGCACCCTGCTACGCATGGCGTGTTTCAGAATATTATGGAACTGGATGGGGAGCGTATTGTGTCTGCCGAATCTACCGTAGGCTATATTCACCGGGCCTTTGAAAAAATTGCCGAACGCAGGCCGCTATACCAGATAACACCTTTAACAGACAGGCTGAACTATTGCAGCAGTCCCATTAATAATATGGGCTGGCACATTACCTGCGAAAAATTATTAGGGGTTACCACACCGAAGCGTGTTGATTACCTGCGTATCATTATCATGGAGTTGTCGCGTATTTCTGATCACCTGATTTGTAATTCCATTGTGGGTGTGGATACAGGTGCTTATACAGGTTTTTTGTATGTAATGCAATACCGCGAGTTAATCTATGAAATATATGAGGAAGTATGCGGATCACGCTTAACAACCAATATCGGGCGTATCGGTGGTTTTGAAAGAAATTTCAATAACACTGCATTTAGTAAGCTTGAAAAGTTTTTGAAAGAATATCCATCAGTACTCAAGGAATTTGAAAACCTTTTTGCGCGTAACAGGATTTTTATGGAAAGAACCATCGGTGGCGGAGCGATCACCGCCGAACGTGCCTTGAATTACGGCTTCACTGGTCCTAATCTTCGCGCAGCGGGTGTTGACTATGATGTGCGGGTACACAATCCTTACAGCAGTTATGAAGATTTTGATTTTACCATTCCTGTAGGAAAAACAGGGGACAATTACGACCGCTTCCTGGTACGTAATGAAGAAATGTGGCAGAGCCTCAATATTATTCAGCAGGCATATCAGAAAGTACAGGAATTTAAAGGAGAAGAAGCAGAAGTGTTTCATGCGAATGTGCCTGAATATTATCTTCCGGAAAAGAAAGATGTTTACACTAAGATGGAAGCCCTGATCTGGCATTTCAAAATTATTATGGGTGAAGTGGATATGCCCAAAGGAGAAGTATATAGTTCTGTAGAAGGGGGTAATGGTGAATTGGGATTTTACCTGATCAGTGATGGGGGCCGGGCCCCGTTCCGCCTGCATTTTCGCAGGCCCTGTTTTGTCTATTACCAGGCGTATACCGAGTTAATAACAGGTGGTATGCTTAGTGATGCAATTGTTACGATGAGCAGTTTGAATCTGATTGCGGGGGAGATGGATGCGTAGACCCCCTAACCCCTGAAGGGGAATGAAGAAAAGAAACTGGATAAAAAAATATTTAAATAACTAACTCGCCCTTTAGGGGTTGAAGGTATTATGATAAAATTTTCAGAAGAAAAACTTGCTAAGGTAAAAGAGATCATGGCACGCTATCCGGAAGGAAAGCAAAAAAGCGCCCTGTTACCCGTTTTGCATATAGCGCAGGATAGTTTTGGTGGCTGGCTTAGTTCTGATACCATGGATTATGTAGCGGAACTGTTGCACATTACACCAATAGAAGTATATGAAGTGGCCACATTTTACAGCATGTATAACCTGAAACCTGTTGGCAAATATATGTTCGAGGTTTGCCAGACTGGTCCCTGTATGCTCAATGGCAGTGATGATATCATTGCCTATATTACCCATACATTAGATATTAAGCCTGGTGAAACCACTGCAGATGGTTTGTTTACCTTAAAAACTGTAGAGTGTCTGGGCGCTTGCGGGTACGCACCTATGATGCAACTGGGTAAGCACTACCGTGAGCATTTAACCAAAGAAAAAGTAGATGGGATTATTGAAGAGTGCAGAAAAAATGCAGCAACGAATAATTGATGAAAAATTAAAAATTAAAAAGTAAAAATTAAAAAGTAGGGGTTGTATTTGACTTTTTAATTTTGACTTTTGACTTTTCAAATATGGGTGTAAAATTATTATTAGAAAAAGCAC
>JBBRHM010000206.1:0-4230 GCA_038222655.1 Chitinophagales bacterium
CGACTGAGCATTGCATTGGCTTCATTTTCTCCTTCACCAATAAATCTTTCTGCGACGGAATCAAATTCGAGCTGACGACCGAGGCGGTAAGAAATATTTCCAAGGTGGGCAAGTGATGAAGCCAGGTGCCCTGTTTGCACAGGACCGTTTTGAATACTCATATCCCTTGCACGGATGGCATCGAACCAGTTTTGGAAATGTAATCCAAGTTCTCCCTTTTCGGATCTGCTGGGCCCTTTCTCCCTTTTTTCACCAAGATAGGTTTCGTATGTGCCATACCCTTTAACAACCATATAGCCCTTATCTCCATAAAAAATATTACCTACGCCGGCACCATCTTCCAAATTGGTATCCCAATGGCGTACCTCAAACTGGATAATTTTTTTTTGTTTGGGATAATGATACACAGAAGTAAGAATTTCGGGAACCTCCTTACAATCATCCCACAAAAATTTACCACCCATAGAAGATATTCTTTCGGGAAGCTGGTCAACCCCCAAACCCCACATACATAAATCTGTTTCATGAATACCCTGGTTGCCCACATCACCGTTCCCATAATTCCAATGCCAATGCCAATTATAATGTACCAGGTTTTTTGTAAAGGGACGCATAGGTGCCGGTCCGCACCACAGATCATAATTTAATCCGGCTGGTATTTGCGATATCCCTTTGTTACCGATATCAGGTCTTCTACGATATACCAATCCGCGTGACATATACACGCGGCCTATCAATCCCTCCTCCAGGTGCTTAACTGCCTCGCGAATGGCAACAGAACTTCTTAGCTGAACACCATGCTGCACAATCCGGTTGTATTTATAGGCAGCCTCAATCATTTTTTTACCCTCATGTATATTGTGTGTTGCAGGCTTCTCCACATACACATCTTTACCTGCCTGACAGGCCCAGATGGTTTGTAATGCATGCCAATGATTGGGGGTGGCAAGCGTTACTGCATCAATATTTTTATTGTCGTATAATTTTCTGAAATCCTGTTCTATCCCTACTTTTTTGCTATACTTTTTTTCAAATGCAGCAGCAGCTTCATGCAGCACCACCATATCGGGGTCGCAAAGCGCCACTATTTCCACATTCGATTTAGCGGCCAGCGCCATCACTTCTTCCACATGGGTTTTCCCTCTTCCATTCAATCCGAGTATGGCAATACGAATCCTGTCATTTGCCCCTATAATTTTTGCAGAAACAGTAGGAGTAGTGGCAGGTTTACTCAGTACAAATGAGGTAGGGGTAACGGCAGCTACAACAGCGCCTTTGGCAGCCGAACTAAGGAAGGCCCGTCTGGATTTGTTTTGGTTATTTTCCATTTTTAAATATATTCATTTATATTTAGTTTATGAAAAGAATGCTGCTTGCCATGCTTGTTTTTTTTGCTTTCCTGTCCAATATAAATGCCCATGAGCCGAAGCTAAAAAAGATCTTCAATGGTAGAAACCTGAAAGGATGGGTGGTACCTCAAAACAATAACCATAACTGGACGGCAGGGGATGGGATACTCTATGTAAAAAGTAGTGCAGATAAAAAAGGCAGCAATCTCTGGACAGAAAAAAAGTATTCGAATTTTATTATCAGTGCAGATTTTATGATGCTCGATGGTGTGGTAGATTCGGGCATTTTTCTCCGTTCAGAAAATGATCAGATCCAGATAGGCATTTCTGGTTCATTGAAACGCGATTTAACTGCTTCGCCCTATTTACCCAAGCTAAAATATCCGGTTGAAGCGAATGTAAAAAATATATTGAAGGAGAAGGATTGGAATACAATGAAGATAAAAGTGGTTGACAAAACTTATACAGTTTGGTTAAATGGAGTGGAAGTAATGACCTATACATCTGCAGCCATTCCCGCTGATGGCCCCATCGGTATCCAGCTTCATCCCGGTAATGAAATGTCGATCAATTACAGGAACATTCGGTTGGCCGAACTTTAAAAAAGTGTAGACACTCCTGCAGCAATTCCGTTCCTGGGTTTATGTAACTGACCAGAAAATGAATTCACAAATCCAAAATGTGATTAAGGTATTATCGCTTCATTTTCATTCCTGTAATGCTCCATATCGTGTTGCCTGCATCATCCGCCAAAAGCAGGGCTCCATCGGTGGTTATTGCGAGGTTAACCGGTCTTCCATACACTTCTTTTTTTGTTGAATCGACAATAAAACCTGTTAAGAAATCTTCGGGTTGACCCGAGGGCCTGCCGTTTGTGAAAGGGACAAAAATTACTTTATAGCCCGACAAAGCAGACCTGTTCCATGAACCATGCTGTCCTATAAACATGCCGCCGCGGTATCTTGACGGGAAGGTGGCCGCATTATAAAAAGCCAGACCAAGTGAGGCAGTGTGCGAGCCTAACGAAATATCCGGAACAATGGCTTTTTTAACAAGATCGGGACGCTGTATTTTTTCCACGCGTGGGTCCACATGCTGCCCAAAATAGGAATAGGGCCATCCATAAAAACCATTCTCTTTAACGCTTGTTGCATAGTCCGGTACCAGTTCGTCTCCTAATTCATCACGTTCATTCACTGTTGTCCACAAAATATCGGTGCCGGGTGCCCAGCCCATTCCTACCGGGTTACGTAAGCCGCTTGCATAGATCCTTTCACCGCTTCCATCGGGATTGATCTCCAGGATATTGGCACGCCTTGTTTCATTCTCCATGCCATGTTCCGCTGCATTGCTGCCCGACCCTACAGAGATGTAAATCTTGCTGCCGCTTTTATTGGCCAGCAGGTTTCTTGTCCAGTGATTGTTATAACCGCCTTTGGGTAGGTCAAGAATTTTTTCTCCGGCTGTGGTAATTTTCGTTTCGCCTGTCTTATACGGAAACCGCCATAAAGCATCGGTTGCCGCAACGTAGAAATAATTGTTGATGATGAGCATGCCAAAAGGCAGTTCGATATTATCAAGGAAAACAGTCCGCAGGTCGGGAAGCCCATCATGATCCGTATCTCTCAGTAAGGTTATCCTGTTGGCACTTTTTCCAAACCGCTGTGCATTATCGGCGCCAATGATGGCGGCCCCAATTCTTTTCAGTCCTTTTATTTCAGTATTAGATTCCGCGACGAAGACATCTCCATTATCAGCCACATACATATTTCTGGGGTTAATAAGACCCGTAGCAAATGGCATAACCGTAAACCCTTCAGGGGCCACCGGTGTTTTCCCTTGAGGCCAACCGATAACCCGGCTGAAGTTCCTTACAGATTTACTTTGATAGGGCTGTGGAAGGGTATCGGTCGCTGACGTGTAGGATGCCGTTTTGGTTCGCATATCCGATTGCGGTTTACGATTGTTGCATGCTATACAAGATAATAGGATGGCAACAATGCTGCCGGATAAATATTTCATGATCTTTGTTACTATTTATGCAAATGCAATACCACTATGTACTGATGGTATTTATCATAAAAATGACAGCTTTTGTGTATTTGGAACCTCGAATATTATTTTTTTATTTAGGGCACAAAAAATTTTTTCATTTCAGACAGGATTTTTCGGGACTGGGCGGAGACCCGTCGATTGAGGTTCTTCTCAATACATCTTCATTTTCAACACTAATTTTTAAACCCTGATTCGCAAATATTATTAATAAGTGTAGCTTTAGCTGAGTACTTCAGAATAACCTAATCTCAATTTTTTAAAATAATTATATGAAAAAATTAATTACGCTACTAATTATTACAATTTCTTTACTGACTTCCTGCGAAAAAGAAACAGAAAAAGAATCAAAGTGTCCTGTATTAGATGCTAAATTAATACCTGCTACGGTATCAAGTACTTTTAGTGAAAAATATCCTAAACAGGAGGTCATTAAATGGTTTAAGAAAGACAAAAAAGGATATGCTGCTTACTTTTTAAATAATGGTATAAAAACACTTACTTTATTTTCCAATGAAGCAGGATTTATAAAAGAGGAAATAAAGAACCAGCGTCACCAAAACGGAAATCATGAAGATGATGACGAAGGTTGCGATTGCGATATAGATTAATCAGTAACGGTAAGTATACGGTCATCTGAAATATTCATGAATCATATTTTGTGTTACATTAAAAACGCTCCCGATTGACTTTCCCAGATACAATGCGAAAGGTTACACAATGAGGTAATTTAAAATTCGGTTCAATGACCTACTTTTTTATTTGAATACCCGTAAACCAAAGACGAAATTTTCCGTCTTTTGATAGGTGATTCTGTGCAATCTGTAAT
>JBBRHM010000207.1:0-4213 GCA_038222655.1 Chitinophagales bacterium
CGATTGGGGTATTCGCTTTGTACCCACCTCTCCGGCCATACAAAGCTTTGAAAGCATGTTACTCTACCCGGGATTATGTTTATTGGAAGCCACCAATATCAGCGAAGGAAGAGGTACTGACCAAACATTCCGTTTAGCCGGTGCCCCATGGATCAAAGGCAACGCCATAGCAGGTATACTAAATGATATGGGACTTGACGAAGTGATAATTACACCCACTGTTTTTACACCCTCACAAAGCAAATATTCTGGTTACGCATGTGGAGGAGTAGCACTCGAAATAAGGCAGCCCGGTTTTTTTCAATCAGTTTCTTATGGGTTAATTTTGATAAGGGTGATCAAACAAATGTATCCGCAGTTTTTTGAATGGAGGCCCTATCCCACACTGGTGAATCCAGGTGGTACGCACCATTTAGATAAGTTGCTCGGTGTTGCGGAATCAGAAGAATTGTTCGACCTCCCTTTACCAAAATTTATTGCGCAGGTAACAAAAATTACGCAATGCAGGGGATGGAAAGAAGAAATGGAGAAATATCTTTTGTATGGAAAAGATGAATAACAAACAGGTAACCAAGAAACACCTAAACGTCCTTGCGAGGAGGAACGACGAAGCAATCTGTGTCAAAAAGGTTGACTATTTTCAATAAAAAAATAGTAACCAAGAACAAGCAAAACATGTACGTCCTTGCGAGGAGGAACGACGAAGCAACCTGTGTTAAAGAGGTTAATTATTTTCAATAAAAAAATAGTAACCAAGAACAAGCAAAACATGAACGTCCTTGCGAGGAGGAACGACGAAGCAATCTGTGTTAAAGAGGTTAATTATTTTCAATAAAAAAAGTAACTAGTAACCGTCAACGGCTCACTTTTTAAGCAGACGTAACCATTAAACAATCTATGTTTACTTATTTCAGTTATCAAGATACTATCTGCCACAGGCTGCTTCGTTCCTCGCAGTGACGATATGTGGATCGTTTATTTTAATTTAGTTTTAAAATATTATATGCGGTATACAAAAATATTTCCCCTGGTTATCTGCCTCTTACTAGCAGCAAAAACCATTGCGCTAAACCCTGCGATCAAAGTATTGGAGTCTGGCAAAAAAGTTAGTCTTCGGGGATTAAGTGTAGTTAATGACCAGGTGATCTGGGCCAGTGGCAGTGCGGGCTCGGTAGCGCGCTCTACAGATGGGGGCCAGACATTTAACTGGCAATCCGTGGCTGGATATGAAAAAAATGATTTCAGGGATATTGAAGCCTTTGATGAAAATACTGCCATCATTATGGGCATTACCCAACCTGCTGTATTGCTAAAAACAAAAGACGGTGGAAAGACCTGGAAAAAAGTTTTTGAGGATACGACCAAAGGAGCATTTTGGGATGCAATGGATTTTTCAGATGAGAAGAAAGGCCATTTAATTGGTGACCCAATAAATTCCCGGATTTTTTTAGGTCATACAAATGACCAGGGAGATACCTGGTATAAATATGAATCAGATAATTCCAATACTATGATTGCTCAAGAAGGGGAAGCTTTTTTTGCTTCATCCGGAACAAATATCAAGGCTTTGGGAAATCATTTTATGTTTGTTTCTGGAGGTAAATCTTCACGGTTATTTTTTCAGGAGCCCCTCAGAATCCCAATTATGCAAGGCAAAGAATCAACGGGTGCCAACTCGCTTGCCTTTTTTAAATCAGAAACAGGTATGCCGGATTATGGTGTTATTGTAGGCGGTGATTTTACAAAGGATACCATCAGCACCAATAATTGCGTTTTGTTTACAATGGACAATTCCATCAAGTTTACAATTCCGGCTACACCACCACATGGCTATCGCTCCTGCGTAATTTATTTAAACAAAAGAAAACTCCTCACCTGTGGTACATCAGGTATTGATATTTCAAAAGATGGCGGTATGAACTGGCAACTGATCTCGAAAGAAAGTTTCCATGTATGCAAGAAAGCCAAAAAAGGGAATGCCGTTTTTCTTGCCGGCGCCAATGGCAGGATCGCGAAACTGATACATCCATAATTATCTGTGTCAATCTGCGAAATCTGTGGCAAAAAAAGAATTTTTTTTAATCCTTTCTGAAAAAAAGTATCTAACTCTCTTCGTTTTTATTTTTTAAAAGCAAAATAAAAGGCCGCTACAATAAACAGGAAACTGATCGCGTATTAACTTGCAAAAGGCTCCTCCAAATACAACACGGCAAATACTGTAAACACGATAAGTGTAATTACTTCCTCGGTATTGTAAGTAGAACTCCATTTAAACTGCTTGCAAAACCTGCCCGGTTGTCAGGCACCATCAAACAATATTCCAGCCAATCGTCATAAGATATTGGACAATACTAATAAGCCAACGGTTTTGATCCTATATTTTAACATTATACTATTATTAAAATTATGACAATTTATGCAGCAACAGGCTCAGTTTGCTTGTCAAATTGCCAGCTGTTGAAATGTTGCACGGATATTGTATTAGCTAACCTGTAAAACAGAAGAGATGAAAAAATTTCAGGCGATTATTAAATTTACGATGGACGAAGATTTTATGTCATTGGTACCACCGCACCGCACTTATATCAATTATTTAATCAATAAAGGCATAATTGACAGCTATGCGGTAAGCATGGAAAGCCAGACCTGCTGGGTTACCTTTAATACCGAAACCAAAGCTGAAGCGGATGGCTATATCGCCAAATCGCCACTATATAAATTCTGGACCTATTCTATTGAAGAATTGTTTGTATATGACAGCAGCCAGTATCGGTTACCGGCGCTTCAGTTAAATTAATTTATAACAAACCCAAACTTTTTTTTGGAGGATACCGCTTAGCCCCTATTTTTGCACTCCTAATAAATGGGGGCATAGCTCAGTTGGTTTAGAGCATCTGCCTTACAAGCAGAGGGTCCGCGGTTCGAACCCGTGTGCCCCCACTCAATACAGTAAAGGGTTTCATTAAAATGAAACCCTTTTTCTTTTTATACATTTCGCCACTATTTCGCTACATCTTCACTTTATATCAGTTTGAAAAGGCCTTCTCTTTTATTATATTTAGAAAACCAAAAAATAATATATGAGTAATGAACCTAAAAGCGCTAAATGCAGTGATATACATTTCACTTGGATTAAAAGAGCTACTTCAATGAAAAAAATCATTGTTTTGATTCTGCTTTTCTCTGCATGCGTTAGGTCTCCTCAGGATAAAGCAAAGGCTTTAATTGATCATGAATTACGAACAACACTTCATGACTATAAAAGCTATGAGCCTGTCGAGTTTGGCAAATGGGATTCATCTTACACTATCGTGGCTGATTTTCCGGCTTATCAGGATTTGTTCGAAAAATACAATTCCTCAAAAAAGGAAACTGAAGAGGCATTAAAAAAAATGGAATTGTATGTCGGGTCGATTTATTCACGTGCAGAGTTCCAATTGTGGACAAAACGCAGTAATCAATCCATCAAAGACATGGGAATATATAATCACAGCATGGATAGTATTAATAAAAAATTTAAGCCTGAATTCAATGGGTGGCATATTAAACATTCATTCAGAGCTAAAAGCCTTGCAGGTAATTTAGGTATACACCACTATGATTATTACTTCGATAAGGACATAAGTAAAATTATCAAAAAGGAAGATATATCAGAATCTTCGAAAACCGAAAAATGAACATCCGTGTGAACTTGTACCACTATCGAATTGAGTTGCTAGAGAAATAAGCTGCGGACCGCCCGGGCCCGCGCAAACAGCTCCATGCATCTATTTATATACGGCCTTATCCCAGTTCCGTTTGTTACGGAGTTCGTATATGCTAAATTGCCATGAGCCGGCAGACAAGGTAGGCTGTAAATACCAAATTCAACCCACCAGTCTATATAATGTAAAACACTGGTATCAGCGAGGTTTTTCTTTAAATTATTTTCTACATGTGTGAATATTACCGGAAATGCAATGGGGATTGGAGGTATGAAACAATGCACATTCCTTATCCACAACCTGTTAATATTTCGATTCAGGAACTATCAAAACGTAAGGATATTTTCGTCAAACTGTAGGAACAACAAAGCCCGCTGGTGGCGGGCGTTCTGCGGTTTTGAACAAGTAGAAAAGGTGGGGATGGTAGTAGGCTTCCAAACCCGTAAATCTATCGATTCACTTTTTTCGCCCCCGGCTTTTGGAAGGTCGGGGGTTTTTTATTAATTCAA
>JBBRHM010000208.1:0-4054 GCA_038222655.1 Chitinophagales bacterium
AAACTGGTGCGGTCTGAAATAAAAACCGGTTTACCATGATACATGGCTTCTATCACCGGCAGGCCAAAGCCTTCAGCATAGGAAGGAAATAAAAAAGCATTACAGTTTTTATAATACCAGTATTTTTCTTCTTCACTTGCAGGGCCTATCAGTTTTACCCTGTCTTCCACACCAAACTTTATGGCTTCCTGGATTACCTGCTTACCATATTCATACTCATTCAAGCCGGCGATCACCAGTTCAAAATCGTTATCTAATAATAAAGGCGGCAGCACATGAAAATTTTTTCTTGGCTGAACCAACCCTATCGTAAAAAGAAATGGTTTTACAGGACGGTATCTGGGTGAATCAAACGCAGGAAACTCAGAAACCGTGCAACCTAACTGAATGGCACGGATTGGTTTCTTTCCTAGATCAAGATGCTTTTTTGCTTCATCAATGGCAAACTGGGAAATGCCGGTGATATAATCGGCACGGTCGATACGTTTTTGCGTTTCCTTCAATAAACGCTGATTACGTTTTACATTGGCAGCATCTTCAATCAGGTAGCTGAAATCATACAAAGTATACACCACTTTCGTCCGCATATTGAATGGCCGGTACCAGGAAAGCTGAGTGGTAATATGCCAGAGATCATATTTGCTGGTTCCAAATTTGTAAAATTTATCAATGGAACGATGCTCCGTATATTTTTTTTCGGGTCCAAATATGCCAAAGTCTTTTTTTGGGAGATAATACGTCATTTCCATATCACCGGTATCGGCGGCGGATAGCGCTTTGCCCAGGTTGATGCATACACTGTACAACCCGTTAAAAGGATTATGCTTCAACCTGTGCATATCAACCAATACCTTTTTCATAAACATATAATGACGGTAAAAATAAGCATGTGAACATATAATTGACAATATTAGCTGGCAGATAGCGGAAACTTTGTCACTTTTAAGGATATTGTACGGAAATTGAAGCATATACCGTTTTTACCAAACAAACATTAAATGAAACTGCTTTTAAGATACCTTACTCCTTATAAATGGTTGGTGATGCTGGCTTTATTGCTGGCTGCCATTAACCAGTCTTTTTCCATGCTGGACCCCTATTTTTTTGGGAAGCTATTGGATAAGTATGGAATGCATCCCCATGATATTGGTTTTTTTGACGCTAAAAAACAATTTGTTGTCACCGGTCACCGCACAGAATCTGAATTTATCTGGGGTGTATTTGGCTTTCTGGGCATATTGATTAGTGTAGCCATGATATCGAGGATTGCAAAAGCTTTCCAGGATTATTTCAGCAATGTGGTGGTGCAGAAATTCGGGGCTAAAATTTTTACGGATGGTTTACGGCATTCGATGAAACTTCCTTACCAGGATTTTGAGGACCAGAGAAGCGGCGAAACCTTATCTATCTTAACTAAAGTAAGAACCGATACAGAAAAATTTATCATCTCCTTTATTAATGTTCTTTTCAGCATCCTCGTAGGCATTGTTTTTATTTCTGTGTATTCTTTCCGCCTGCATTGGGCCATTATGCCCATCTATGCGGGTGGAATTATCTTTTTATCATTATTGACCAGTTTCCTGAGCAGAAAGATAAAAGTGATACAGAAAAACATTGTGAAAGAAACTACTACACTGGCCGGAAGTACCACCGAAAGCCTGCGTAATATTGAACTGGTAAAAAGTTTAGGACTTACAGGACAGGAAATAGACCGGTTAAATAAAAACACCTATAAAATTTTAGGACTCGAATTAAGAAAAGTAAAAAGTATCCGCACCTTAAGTTTTATTCAGGGCACTTTTGTAAACTTACTGCGGCAGGTTATTATGTTTACGCTACTCTGGCTGGTATTTGGTGGCAAGCTTACAGCCGGTGAAGTAATGACATTGACCTTCTATTCGTTCTTCATTTTTGGTCCTTTGCAGGAAATAGGTAATATTATTTTATCCTACCGTGAAGCAGAAGCATCGCTAAATAATTTTCACAACCTGATGGAGAAGCCATCTGAACCCACGCCACTTGCACCGCAGCGGATAGGCGAAATAGAACGCCTGTCGTTTAAAAATATTTCGTTCAAACACCAGACGGCACAATTCAAGGCACTTGATAATATTAGTTTTGATGTTGCGACAGGAGAAAGCATTGCCTTTGTAGGCCCCAGTGGTGCCGGCAAAAGTACACTAATGAAATTATTGGTGGGCCTATACCATACGCAGGATGGAAGCATTTTGTATAATGGCGTAGACAGTAAAAATATACTGTTTGATGAACTGCGTGCACAGATAGGTTTTGTAACACAGGATACCCAACTATTTGCGGGTTCGATACGTGAAAATTTATTGTTTGTATTTCCCGAGGCCAATGATGAAGATCTACGGGAGGCTTTACATAAAGCGAGTTGTGATAATCTTTTAGCAAGAGCAGAAAAAGGTTTGGATACGATGATAGGTGAAGGAGGTCTTAAATTAAGCGGTGGTGAAAAACAGCGCTTATCCATTGCCCGTGCCTTATTGCGCCATCCCCACCTGCTTATTTTTGATGAAGCCACTTCTTCACTGGACAGTATTACCGAAGAGGAGATCACCAATACGATCCGCAGGATATCAACGGAAAAAGAACAGATCACCGTTATGATTGCCCACCGCTTAAGTACCATTATGCATGCCGACAGAATTTATGTTTTAGAAAAAGGACAGGTAGTGGAAACCGGCAGCCACTATGAGTTGCTGGAAGAAAAAGGATTGTATTATGCCATGTGGAGACAGCAAATAGGGGAAAGAAAAGCAATGGCCATGGGATAGATGGCTAAGAGATAAGGAAAGAGAATGGAAAAAGGCACATACTTAAAAAATAAGTGTCTTTTGTTTTTAACAGTATGCCATACATAAACCCTCTTTTATTTCCTTCTCTCCTTCATCTCTTCGATTAATCCTTTTCAAATTTTCTTTTAAAATATTCAATCACCGAAGGATCTTCCAGTCCTTCCATATCGCTCAATTCCAATTCAAGCGCCTTAGTACTAAGCTGTATTTCCAATAAGGATAATAACAAAGAGGCAGAAAATGTGATCAGACTGAACGCAAATACTGCATTGGCAAATAACATCGCTTCAATATAAATAAGGTACATACAGAGTATACAACTTAAAAAAGTAAGCACCCCTAAAGCCTGCATATTTTTGATAAGTTTCAACCGGTAACGCAGGTTCTTGATCTGTCCGTGAATGATAAGTTTCTGTTCGTGATTCTGGTATTTATCATGCAGGCTGCGAACCCGGTTAGACAGTGCCAGGAAACGGTTGGTATACGCCAGCATGATGAGGCTGATAGCCGGAAACAATAAAGCAGGCGTATTGATTGAAATATCCATAAAAGCAATTTACGAAAGAACAGGTTACGTAATTTACATCATCTTTATTGCGGTAGAATTCTTTAAAACAATCCCATGAAAATAACGCTCTTGGTCCTGACCCTTTTACTGGCCCATGCAAGCTATGGACAAGATACGTCGGCAGAAAGACTCACTTTACAGGCTATTATTGAAAGGATTTGAGTAAAAAAGGAACTATCGAAAAAATATTTTTTATTACTCAAACTTAAAATTTAGATTTGTCTAAATTTTAAGTTTGAGTAATGGGTAAACAATGGATATTTCTATGCTTTTCGCTGTCGATGTTTCACCACGCGCAGTGCCAGGAAAATTCTGGAACTAAAGAAGCTATCTATACTGGTTTGGTAAGTGCAAAAAGCAACAACAGTATACTGGGGGGTTCAGTAATTATGGTACTTCCTAAAGGCAAAACCTATCTCTGCGACAGCACAGGCAAATTCATTATGCAGTTACTACCTGCCAGGTATCTTATCAGAATAAGTCATGCAGGTTATAAAGATCTTACCAAAGAAGTCACCCTTCCCGGTAGCAATTCTTTTTTCCTTGACTATGCTGAAACAGAACTGGAGCAGGTAGTGGTTACCGCAGTAGCGGGTGCTACCAAAATAAAAAGAACGCCGGTTTCTATAGCCATCGTTTCTCAAAAAGAAATGAACCGCAATAC
>JBBRHM010000209.1:0-4013 GCA_038222655.1 Chitinophagales bacterium
GCTATCCTTATTGCTGATGGCGGAATAAGTATTGAGACTGATCTGCAGGTCATATCCCACACCATTTACATCCACTACCACTCGGGCGGGGGTTTTTACTGCAAACTGTCCTCTAACAAATGCGATCATACCGGTTTCAAAAATATGGCAAAAAGATTTGTGGACAGCAACTTTATTGCCCGTACCGGGAATTGGGGTTTACCTGTGAAACCGTTGTAAAAACCTCCCGAATCAAGCTTTACCACTTCAATAAAGAAATCTTTTTAGATATTTGCGGCAATTCCAGAAAGAACCATGAGTAAAATAACCGCAGCCATTACCGCCGTTGGCGGATACGTACCAGAAACAAAGTTGACCAATTTTGACCTTGAAAAAATGGTAGATACCAATGATGAATGGATCCGCACCCGTACTGGTATTGAAGAGAGAAGAATTTTAAGAGAGCCCGGAAAAGGCAGTAGTGATATGGCCATACCCGCCGTGCAGGAAATACTCCGCAAAAAAAATCTTGATCCGAAAGATATCGATTGCCTGATCTGTGCCACCGTAACGCCCGATATGGTTTTTCCCGCTACGGCTAATATTATCTGTGATGCTATCGGTGCTACCAATGCATGGGGATATGATATGAGCGCCGCCTGCAGCGGTTTTCTGTTTGCATTAACCACCGGCGCCATGTACATTGAAAGTGGCCGCTATAAAAAAGTAGTGGTAGTAGGCGTTGATAAAATGAGCGCTATCGTGGATTATACGGACCGCGCCACCTGCATCATTTTTGGTGATGGAGCAGGTGCCATCCTGCTGGAAGCTTCAACTGAGGGCAATGGTGTTCTCGACAGTATTTTAAGAAGCGATGGCAGTGGCAGAAAATATTTACACATGAAAGCCGGCGGCTCTGTAAAACCGGCAACCGTTGAAACGGTGCTCTCCAAAGAACATTTTGCTTACCAGGAAGGACAACCCGTTTTTAAATTTGCGGTAAAAGGTATGGCCGATGTAAGCGCCGAATTACTCGAACGCAATCATTTAACCGGTGATGATATTGCCTGGCTTGTACCTCACCAGGCTAACCTCCGAATTATTGATGCTACCGCTAACCGGATGGGATTAGCCAAAGAAAAAGTAATGATCAATATTCAGAAGTACGGTAATACAACAGCGGCAACTATTCCCCTATGTTTATGGGATTGGGAGAGCCAGTTGAAAAAAGGTGATAACCTGGTGCTGGCGGCGTTTGGTGGTGGTTTTACCTGGGGGGCAACTTTAATCAAATGGGCCTATTAACCTCCCCCAAATAAAAAGTAAACTTCGTTTTGATTTTTATTTGTCCCCTCCTGAGAGGAGGGGAAACTTTGAGTCAAAAAAATTCCGCAGGAAGTTTCCCCTCCTCCCAGGAGGGGACGTTTTTTTATCACCCATGTGATAAAAAAACGGGGGTGGTCAACGCCCGTAAACAATATAATCCGTCTGCGGTATTTTCTCCACACCCAGCTGCCGCAACATAGTTACCAACTGCCCGCGATGGTACGTACCATGATTAAAAAGGTGCAGTAAAATTTCTTTCACCTGCTGGCGGAATTGATCGCCTATCCGGTTTTTATATACCAGTTCTTTTTCAAGATCGGCTTCCTGAATAGTATCTAACCAGTCTACCCATTGTTTGTTTTGCAACAATAAACCGTTGGCTACATCATTCATCGTGGGATGAAAACTGAGACTCGGCACAGCAATCTGTTCATGCATATGTAATCGTTGCCACCAGATGCTTGATGCATCCCATATATGCAGGCAGGTTTGGTGCAAAGAGGGAAAACTACTTTCTATATTCTGCTGTTGCCTGCCCTCATCAAGCGTAAGAATGGTTTGTAGTAATCTTTCATTTGCCCAAAGATCATACGCTGCAAAAGTGGATAATAGTTTCTTCATCTTTAATCAATAATTTTGGCGTTACCTATAATTCAAAACTAATGAATAATCAATTCCCGCTTACCGGTATCAGTTCTGTTGCCTTGCATGCAGCAGGCAATGAAAATGCAGAATTTGCGCACCTTACGCCTATTTATGCCACTTCCACTTTTACATTTGATTCTGCACAGCAGGGCTCTGACCGTTTTGCGGGAGCAGATAAAACAAGGATTTACAGCCGTTGGGGTAACCCAACTTTTACCACTGCCGAAGAAACCATTGCAGCATTGGAGGCATTCGGTATAACTAATGATGATGGCAGCCCTTTACAACTAAAAGCTTTATTACACGCCAGCGGTCAGGCCGCCATGACAACCCTTTTTCTAAGCACACTACAAGCGGGTGATACCATTTTATCTCACTACTCTTTATACGGCGGCACAGAAGAACTCATGAACAAAGTGATGTCGGCAACAGGTGTTAAGACCACCCTGATTGATATGCATAACCTGAACCTTGTGGAGGATACCTTGAAAAAAGATGCCTCTATCAAACTTGTTCATATAGAAACCCCCGCCAATCCTACCATTCAGTGTGTGGATATTGAGGCAGTAACCCGGCTCGCCAAACAACATGATCTGCTGGTTTCGGTTGATAATACATTTGCTACACCCTACCTGCAACAACCCTTTCGTTACGGTGTTGATTTTGTATTTCATTCTACCACAAAATTTTTAAATGGACACGGTACCGCTATTGGCGGTGTGCTGATAGGAAAGGATCTTGAATTCATGGGCACTAAAGTCTGGAAATGGCATGCGTTGTTAGGCGGTAACAGCAATCCCTTTGATGCTTTTTTATTAACGCAAGGCATGAAAACACTGGAATTGCGCATGGAACGTCATTGCCATAATGCAATGGAAGTGGCAGAATATCTTGCCAATCATCCGGCTATTGCCCATGTAAATTATACCGGTTTACATTCACATCCCGATCATGCAGTGGCTATGAAACAAATGCGTCACCCGGGTGGTGTTATGAGTTATGACCTGAAAGGGGGACTGGAAGCCGGCAAACGTTTTATCGATGCATTACAGATGTGTGTCCGCGCCGTTTCGCTGGGAACCGTTGACACGCTTTTATCGCATCCTGCCAGTATGAGTCATATGAGTATACCCCGTGAAGAGCGTATCAAATACGGTATTACTGATGGATTAATCAGGATGAGTGTGGGTATTGAAAATATTGCCGATATTCTGAATGATCTTGAACAGGCATTGCGAAAAGTATAAAATCAATATAGCATATGATTATCAGAAGAGCAGAACGGAAAGATTGCAACCGTTTATTGGAATTAATACAGGAACTGGCCGATTATGAAAAAGCGCCTGATGAAGTTACCGTAACACTTTCGCATTTTGAAGAAAGCGGTTTTGGTCAAAACCCTGTGTGGTGGGCCTTTGTGGCCGATGTGGATGGCAAAGTTGAAGGCTTCGCATTATATTATATCCGATACAGTACCTGGAAAGGACAAAGAATGTATCTGGAAGATATTCTCGTTACTGAAAAAATGCGCGGACAGAAAATAGGAAAACTACTCTTTGACCGTTTGATAGAAGAAGCGAAAGACAAAAAATTCTCAGGTATTGTTTGGCAGGTATTGGAATGGAATGAACCCGCTATCAACTTCTATAAAAAGTATGATACCTCCTTTGATGATGAATGGATCAATTGTTCACTGAAAATAAATTAGTATAAGCTTAAAAAAAATTGTGGCTGTGTATTTTACCGCTTAGACAATCGCAAACAAATTATTTATCTACCAACTTTCTCCTTCCATTCAAAGCAAAAATCATACTCATACCACCACCCTCCGGCACATAGTAAGGCGTGAATGTAACGGCATTGGATTTGTTTTTATTACGAAACAGTTCAGGAACAAGAATACCCGATGTGGCGCCGGCTATAAATCCTGTGATAACATCCGTTTTAAAATGTCTACCCGCCTCTACACGAAAATAACCAACTGTTAATGGCGGTATTGCAGCAGCCGTATACAATAATATTCTTGAAAGCCCTTTAATCTGGTGATAATCTGTATACACTTT
>JBBRHM010000210.1:0-3938 GCA_038222655.1 Chitinophagales bacterium
GGAAACTATTATTCATTTTAGCAATTGTGGGGATTGTTTTTACCATACATTCCTGTAAAAAAACAGACGGGATTAACCCTTTAGCTGATATTAAAAATTTAAGCAAAGGAACCTACCTCACTTTTGCCGAGCAAACAAATCTTAATCTGAATTATGCTTCTATAGCCACTTCTACTGTTAGCATTAAAGTGAGTCAATATTTAACTCCTGGTACCACCAGTGATGGTGATGGAGATATTGATAAAATTAAAGTGTATGTGGTAAAAGGCTCAAATTCAGATCCTACTTCCTGGAAATTAGTTAAAACGGTACCGTATACCGCGGCAAGCACTGTACTATCTGCTACAGGTACTGAAGTAGCTACTGCTTTAGGCACTACGCCTTCTAATTTAGCACCGGGTGGTGTGTATACATTTTATAATCAGATCCTCACAAAAGGTGGTAAGACCTATGATATTTCCAACATAAATTCTAACCTGGAATCTAACTCAAACTATAATGCAGCTTTTCGCTGGCAGGCTTTTGTAGTTTGTCCTTTTGTAGCGCCTGTTGCAGGTACTTATAAAGTAGTGCAGGATGACTGGCAGGATTGGAGCCCAGGTGATTTAGTAAAGGTGACGGATGGTCCTGGAGCAAATCAGGTGAACATCAGCCAGGTATGGCCGGGAGTGCCTGCCGGTGGAACCATTGTGAGTCCATTGATTGTAACGGTAGATCCTGCAACAGGAGCTGCCACTGTTCCTAAAGTAACCTTTGGAAATTATGGAGGAAGTACGAACTATATAGCTGTGGGAGCCGGTGCTGGCGGTAGTGCAGGGTATATATTTTCCTGTACTGGTTATATCGGATTAAATATAAATATTACATCCAGTGGCGGTTCTAATTTTGGAACTAACAAATTGGTTTTACAAAAACAGTAGAATGCATCGTCTTATAATAGCAAGGGCCAATGAAAGTTGGCCCTTGCTATTTAAGTATGCGAGAATTAGTTCTATTTCTCATGCAGGTCTTATTCAAAAAGTATAAGCAGTAACAACTTTACTATTTTTTTTACAGCAAGGCCCTCTCAAAGGGCCTTGATTGTTTTCAGGACCTTATGACTAACTTTATAGACCAATTAGAAAGAGATGCTTTTTCGGTTAAGCCAGGTATGCTTTGTTATTATGTATGGGAGTAATCTCCTTACGCAAAATGATGGCCTGGGAATAAACGGTAAGTGGTTCAACCACATATCTGTTTCAAATAGAGAAGAAATGCCTTTTGAAAACAGGTATGCTAAGCCAAGTGGAACGCCTTATTTTAATGATGCGTACAAATTCTCAAACATTTTTTTAAAAAGTGGCCGTACATTTTTGAATGTGAAAGCCAGGATAGACCTTGTATTACAGGGAATATTTTTTATATCATCAAATGGGATAGAGATAAATATAGATCCCGGTATAGCAAAAGAAATCAGTTATGCCGATACCACTATCGACGGGACTATATTTTATAAATTTAAAACAGGATACCCGTCGGTTGATAAACAGAATAGCGATAATTTTTATTTAGTAATGGCTGAAGGGCGTTGTAGTTTTTTAAAGTCCATTATTAAAAAAGTAGCCGAAAGAAAAGATGTAGTTTTTGGTGACAGGGATCAGGATTTTGATACGTATGAAAGCTATTATCTTTTTAACAAAGGTGAAATGAAAAAATTGAAGAGAGATAAAGATTTTATATTGGCAGAACTCTCAGATAAGCAAGATCAGGTAAACCAGTTTATGCAATCCAATAAAATTAACCTTAAAAATAATGAGCAACTTGCTAAACTAATCAATTACTACAATACACTTTGATGGAGTTTACTTAAGCATTCGCTCATTGTAGGCCTTTGCAATGTTGCTATTGTCTTTTTTTTGATGAATTTTTGTATCAGAAAGCCACTAAAATTTTCGCAAAAGACTTTTAGAAAATCAATCTATCAGAATTTTATTTCCTCTTCATGTTCATTAAAGAAACGGAATTCAATTAACTGGTAATTGGTATTGGACTGCGCTTTGAGGTTGGTCTTGTATTTCCGTTTCCACTTTTTAATGATTGACGAAAATAAGCCTTTTGTAAGGTATGAGTAGAGAATCGGGTGTACCATCAGCATCAGGTTTTTATGCCCGTGAGTAGTGAGATAATACAAACGTTTTTCAATCTCATCATCCAGTAATAGAGTAGAAGTAATTTTACCGGTGCCATTACAAACAGGACAGGCTTCAGAGGTATTGATATTTACTTCGGGACGCATGCGTTGCCTTGTAATTTGCGATAAACCGAACCTGGAAATAGGAAGTACAGAATGTTTGGCCCGATCGCTTTTCATAAACCCTTCCATGGCATCATGCACTTTACGCTTGTTATCCGGTAACTTCATATCAATAAAGTCAACCACGATAATACCGCCTATATCTCTCAGCCTTAACTGCCTTGCTATTTCTTCTGCTGCTTCCAGATTTGTTTCCAGTGCATTATCTTCCTGGTTATTGCTTACGCTTTTATAACCGCTGTTAACATCGATTACATGCAGGGCCTCGGTATGTTCAATAATTAGGTAAGCGCCGCTTGGGAGGTTTACCGTTTTGCCAAAAGATGATTTTACCTGCTTGGTAACACCAAACTGATCAAAGATGGGCAGGCCATTCTGGTAGAAGCTGACAATATCAATTTTATCAGGGGCAATGCGTTGAATATAACTTTGCGTTACTGAAAATAAATTTTTATCATTTACCACAACCTTGTTGAAATCTGCATTCAGAAGATCGCGAAGAATACTTGTGGTCTTATTCTCTTCACTCATAATGCGTATTGGGGCAACTGCATTTTTGAGATTGGCTTTAATATTTTTCCAGGTCTCAATCAATGCCAGCAGGTCCTGATGTAATTCAGAAGTGCTTTTGCCTTCGGCAGCCGTACGCACAATTACGCCAAAATTTTTCGGGCGTATGGCTTCTACTATCTTATGTAATCTTTTTCTTTCTTCTGAAGAATGTATTTTTTTAGAAACGGCCACTATCTCATTAAAAGGCGTAAGTACCACAAATCTGCCCGGTAAGGATAATTCACAACTTAGTCTGGGGCCTTTTGCAGCGATGGGCTCTTTTAATATCTGAACCAATACATTGGGCTTACCATTCAGTACTTCATTGATTTTTCCGGTTTTAACGATCTCCGTCTCTGACTGGAACTTAGCAAAATCAAATCCATTCTCTTCCTTGTCATTCATCGCCATCTGTGTGAATTTAAGAATGGAACGGACATAGGGACTCAAATCAGTATAATGGAGGAAGGCATCTTTCTCAAATCCCACATCAACAAACGCAGCATTGAGTCCCGGGATAAGTTTTTTTACTTTCCCGAGATACAGATCTCCTACAGCAAAAATGGCGTCTGTTTTTTCGTTGTGCAGCTCCACCAGTTTTTTGTCCTCGAGAAAAGCGATCTCAACGCCCGAAGGGCCTGCATTAATAATTAATTCTTTGTTCACAAAATGGCAACTTTTAAATACAAAATCACGGCCGGTATGTGGCACGTCAAATCAACACACACTTAATATCTGTAAAAAACGCCACCAGATCAGGAAGGATAAGGTAAAAGTTGCAGCGTAGAAAGATAATGGCGAAATACAGGAAAGTGTTGAATACAGTTACGCCAAAGACGTAACTGTATATATTCATTCAGTCTAAAAGAACTATTTCTTTTTCTTATGACGGTTTTTTCTTAAGCGCTTCTTACGTTTGTGAGTCGCAATTTTATGACGCTTTCTCTTCTTACCACAAGGCATACACGGTGTAATTTTAGTTAATTAAATAATTTATTAGGATTAGGTAGAATAAACGCAAAGGGTTTTTAAATATTGATAGGGATGTGGAAACTGATTCATCATTCTCCCTATCATATCATTGAATAACCAT
>JBBRHM010000211.1:0-3890 GCA_038222655.1 Chitinophagales bacterium
ATACTGGGTGGCAGTGAAAGTATCCGGGATTTTATTGCCTTCCCAAAAAACAACAGCGGAAGGGATGTGATGTTGGATGCCCCCAGCACTATTGATGATAAACAGTTTGCGGAGTTGCAGATAAAGCTGGATCTGAAATAAGCGTTGTAACTTAGCTTATGCAAATTCAGATAGAAAAGCAATCAGCCGATGATGCTGAATTTATTATTGATACATTTACCCGGCGGCAGCAAGAACAATAGTAGCCTGTATTATTTATGAAACAATTGACTCTTTTTCGCATACTGACTTTTATTTTAGTGCCTGTTTCAGCCATGTTTGGTTTTATGGACCTGGTATTGCTTTCAAGCGCCCTGGCTAATCCTGCTTTCTTGTTATTTGTCTTCGTACTCTCCTCTTTTGTAATCTATACATTTACCAGTCTCCAGTTTCTCACAAAAGGAATTGATCTCGCAAAGCCGTGTAAACCGGGCTTGCGTGAATGGATACGTGTAAATGGATTTGTATCCTCTTTTATGGGCATACTATTTTTACTAAATGCTATTAGTGTTTTTTTTACCAATGATATTAACCTTAAAGAATACCTGGCAAAAGTGCTCGAAACACAGGCAAATGTGCCACCCATGCTTAACATTGAACTTTTTGTGAAAGTAATGAAACTGGCCGCATGGTTTATGTTGTTTATCAGCATCATTCTTCTTGTGCATATCTTCCTCAACTTCCGCATCATGAAACAATACAGGTACCTGTTTGAAAAGCCGGTATCCTGATAATATTTTTTAAACTTCTTTACGCCTACCCCTCTTTAATTTTTAGTAATTTTCAGGTGTGAACACCAATATACCCTTAGCAGAAAGAATGCGGCCAGAAACCCTGGATGACTTGGTGGGCCAGGACCATCTTACCGGTAAAGCAAGTATTTTGCGGGTTTCCATAGAACAGGGTACTGTTCCTTCCATGATTCTCTGGGGACCACCGGGCGTAGGTAAAACAACTATTGCGAATATTATCGCACATACACTGAAGGTTCCTTATTTCCAGCTTAGCGCCATCAGCAGTGGCGTAAAAGAAGTGCGTGAAGTGATAGAGGAGGCCAGACAGCATCCTGGCACTATCTTATTTATTGATGAGATCCACCGCTTTAATAAAGGGCAGCAGGATGCTTTACTCGGCGCCGTTGAAAAAGGTATTATCCGGCTTATTGGTGCCACAACAGAAAATCCATCCTTCGAAGTAAACAGCGCCTTACTCAGCCGCTGCCAGGTATACGTGTTGCGTGTATTGCAGGAAAAAGATATGATACAACTGCTGCAACAGGCTATCACAAAAGATGTGGTCCTGCAAAAACATACTATTATACTTACAGAAACAGAGGCCCTTATTAATCTTGCGGGTGGTGATGCGAGAAAATTATTAAACCTGCTTGAACTTGTTATCAATACCAGTTTTCCTCTCTCAGAAAAGGACGCACACGGCCAATCATCAGCATCGGAAGAAGTAGTAACTAATGATCTCGTAATGCAGGCCGCGCAAAAAAAAGTAGCGCTGTACGATAAACAGGGTGAGCAACATTATGATATCATTTCAGCCTTTATCAAAAGTATGCGTGGCAGCGATCCCAATGGCGCCGTGTATTGGCTGGCCAGAATGATTGAAGGCGGGGAAGATGTAAAATTCATAGCGCGCAGAATGGTAATTTTTGCAAGTGAAGATGTAGGTAATGCCAATCCGAATGCCCTGTTGCTCGCAAACGCAACATTTGATGCAGTAAATAAAATCGGTTACCCCGAAAGCAGGATCATCTTATCGCAATGCGCAACCTACCTGGCTTCCTCAACCAAAAGTAATGCGTCTTATGAAGCAATAGGTGCGGCCATGCAGGCCGTACAGCAGCATGGAGATCTGCCTGTTCCCTTGCATATTCGCAACGCCCCCACTAAACTGATGAAAGACCTGAATTACGGAAAAGGCTATCAATACTCACATATGGGAGAAGGTAATTTTCTTGACCAGGAATATTTACCGGATAAAATTGCCGGCACAAAATTCTACGACCCAGGCAATAACGCCCGGGAAAATGAACTCCGTAAATTTTTGCAGGAACGCTGGAAGAAAAAATATGGTTACTAAACTCAATAAAGCAGTTGCCTTTATCACAGCATTATTTCTTACAATCCCGTTGGCCACATAGCCCCGCCACAGATAAAACAATTCACGACTCACAACTCACCAATCACCCCAAAGCAAAATCTTATCCACCAATCCTTTGTTTCATTAACTTTATCGCTTAACCACACTACCATGAGAAAAAATATTTTTTTACTAGCAATGATGGCACTTCTTTGCCACGCATCGTTTGCACAGGTGAGTATTAACCGCGATCCTGAGATTGATAAAATGGTAAAAGAAATATCTGCTGATTCTTTGCAATCCTATATTGTAAAAATGGTGAGTTACGGAACCCGCAATACACTCAGCACACAATCCAATGCAAAACGCGGTATTGGTGCCGGAAGGGAATGGGTATTGAATAAATTCAATGAGTTTGCTAAACAAAGTAATGGCAGATTAACCGCCTTTATTGATACCACCCTTTACAAAGCTGACAACAGGCGGGTAAGCAGGGATATCATTTTGGGTAATGTAGTAGCTACTTTAAAAGGTACCGACCCGAATGATAAACGTATTTTTCTTATCAGCGGCCACCTCGATAATATGCGGAGCAGTCCCACAGACAGTACGGGTGACGCGCCAGGCGCCAATGACGATGGAAGCGGCTCTGCGGCGGTAATTGAGTGTGCAAGGATTATGAGTAAGCATTCATTTCCCGCCACTATCATATTTGTTACCGTAAGCGGCGAAGAACAGGGCTTACTGGGTGCCGACTACATGGCTAAGAAAGCTAGAAAAGAAAACTGGAACATCGAAGCCGTTTTGAATAATGACATCATGGGGAGTAATAACAGCAGTGAAACAAAGATCGTAGATAATACCCGTATTCGTGTTTTCAGCGAAGGTTTGTCTGTGTTGGATACAGGCAGGGTAGCAACCAACATCAGAAACCTGGGTTTGGAGAATGATGGAAGAGCCAGACAACTGGCCCGCTATGTAAAAGAAATAGGTGAACGCTATGTTGAAAATCTTGAAGTAGTAATGGTATACCGTAACGACAGGTTTCTCCGTGGCGGTGACCATACACCTTATGTACTGAATGGATTTGCAGCAGTGCGTATAACAGAGATGAATGAAAATTATTATCACCAGCACCAGGATATAAGAAATGAAAATGGTATCCAGTACGGCGACCTTCCGGAGTTTATGGATTTTGAATACCTGCGTAAGAACACAGGTATGAATCTTTCCAACCTTGCCAATTTAGCCAAAGCCCCGGCTGTGCCCGAAGAAGTAAAAGTAGAAGTAAGAAAATTAAGTAACTACACCTCCCTTAGCTGGAAAGCACCTAAAACAGGCAATGTTAAAGGATATTATATTTTGATGCGTGAAACCACCAGCGCATTCTGGCAGAAAAAATTCTTTACCACACAGATGGAATACAGCTTGCCTTACTCAAAAGATAATTATTTCTTTGCCGTTCAGTCAGTGAGCGAAACGGGTAATGAAAGCTTACCAGTTATTCCTGGTGTAGCGGGGAGATAATTACAATGGATAAAAACCTATCTCAGATTCGCAGTTGCAAAAGACCTCCGCTGCGAATCTGCGACCAAAACATTATTAATTACTAACTTTTAATTATTAATTTTTCTCGGTACCATTCTTCCCAATACTTTTTCTGTCTGCTCTGCACCACGCTCACCACCTTCGTGGTATTCTGCATCTTCATTTACATCCCAGAGATCGTATAATTCTTTACCTGCAATAATATTTTTAGC
>JBBRHM010000212.1:0-3846 GCA_038222655.1 Chitinophagales bacterium
CTGCAAAAAAAACAGCGCCTAAAAAAAAGACAGCGGCGAAAAAAGTAGCAACAAAGAAAAAAACGGCTCCTAAAAAAGCTGCAAAAAAAGCCGCACCCAAGAAAAAATCTCCCGTAAAAAAAGCGGTGAAAAAAGCGGCGGCAAAAAAAACTTCTCCAAAAAAAGCAGCGCCTAAGAAAAAAACGGCACCAAAAAAAGTTGTGAAGAAAGCTTCTCCCAAAAAGGCTGCGCCAAAAAAAGTTGCCAAAAAAGCAGCACCTAAGCCCACCGTAAAAAAAGCAGCCCCAAAGAAGAAGGCAACTGTTAAAAAGCCTGTCCCTGCTCCCGTATCAACGCCTGCACCCGCACCGGTTGAGCAAGTACCAGCACCCACCAATTCAGATATGCCCGAATCTGATGGTACCCTGTTTGGCAACGATAACAAAAATAATTAATACCCTTTACAAGCTTAATATCCCGGTTGTTCTGATAAAACACCGGGATTTTTTTTGCTGCACCTGATCAGGCTTCCCACTATTTGGTGCATCAGATATTAGTCAGGAACCCCCTTTTCAGATATCTTTATCCTACAGCTTTTACCCTTACCAAAACTGCTCAATATGCGTTCTTTTTTTATTACCGCTCTATGCGTATGTTCTCTGTTTGCATCCGCACAACCTGCTTCAAAAATTGCCGACAAAACCAAAAACATGCAACGCTACAACGGCTATTTCACATTCTGGTGGGATGCCGCTAATGGAAAGATCTGGATGCTGGTAGATAAATTCGATAAAGAATTTCTCTATGTACATTCTTTACCCGCCGGCCTTGGATCCAATGATATAGGCCTTGACCGCGGACTCATCGGTGGCTCCCGCATTGTATCTTTTAATAAAGTTGGAAAGAAATTATTGCTGGTACAACCCAATTATAGTTACCGCGCTTTATCACCCGACAAAAATGAACAGCGTGCAGTAAAAGAATCTTTTGCCCAATCAACCATCGCCAGTTTTGTGGTGGATGAGGATGAAGGCGATAAAGTACTGGTAGACGCCACCGCTTTTTTTGTAAGAGATGCACAGAATGTGGCCGACCGTATCCGGCTGATGAAACAGGGAACCTATATTTTTAGCGAATCGCGCTCAGCTATTTATTTACCCAACACAAAAAATTTTCCGCTCAATACAGAAGTCGAAGCAACGATTACCTTTACCGGTGGCAGTGATGCCGGGCGTTTTGTTACCACTGTTACACCTTCTGCCGAAGCCATCACCGTTCGAATGCATCATTCCTTTGTACAGTTACCCGACGATGCTTACAAACCACGCCGCTATGATATACGCAGCGGCTTTTTTGGAATCTCGTATTTTGATTACAGCAGTCCATTCTCTGATCCTATTGAAAAAATGTTTATCGCCCGCCATCGGTTGCAAAAGAAAGATCCCTCTGCCCTAATGAGCGAACCGGTTACACCGATAGTTTATTATGTAGACAATGGCACACCCGAACCTATCCGTTCTGCTTTACTAGATGGTGCTAGATGGTGGAACCAGGCGTATGAAGCAGCAGGATATAAAAATGCATTTATCGTAAAAGTATTACCCGATACAGCCGACCCGATGGACATACGGTATAACATGATCAACTGGGTACACCGTTCTACCCGTGGTTGGAGTTATGGTGCTTCAGTAACAGATCCAAGAACCGGTGAAATCATTAAAGGTCAGGTAACCCTTGGGTCTTTACGTGTACGCCAGGATTATTTAATTTTTACCGGCCTGCTTTCACCCTACGAAACGGGCAAGCCTGTACCTGAAACCATGAGAACCGCTGCCCTGCAGCGTTTACGACAACTGGCCGCACATGAAGTGGGACATACATTGGGCCTGCAACATAATTATGCATCAAGTTTTAATAACCGTGCATCTGTTATGGATTACCCGCATCCCAATATTTTTCTGAACAATAAAGGCGAGATAGATTTTACGCAGATATATACAAATGAAATAGGTGATTGGGATAAACGCGCCATCACGTATGGCTATGCAGATTTTGCAACGGGTAACGATGAGAACGCCGCACTCAATAAGCTTTTAGAAGAGAATACACAAAAAGGTTTATTATTTATTGCGGATCTGGATGCGCGCGCCGCCGGTGGCTTACACCCTAACGCACATTTGTGGGACAATGGAAAAGATGCGCCGGAGGAACTAAAAAATATATTACAGGTTCGTGCAAAAGCTTTATCGCAATTTTCTGAACAGGCCATACCTCTAAATACTCCTTTAGCAAAACTGGAAGATGTATTGGTGCCAGTGTATAACTACCACCGTTACCAGCTAGAAGCTACCTGTAAATTAATCGGTGGTATGAATTACAGTTACAGTGTGCGTGGCGATAAACAGGTAACACCACAGGTACTGCCCAAGGCCATGCAGGAAAAAGCATTACAGGCTGCCCTCGATTGTTTATCCCCCGACATACTTACCATGCCTGATAAGATAATGCAACTGATACCCCCACGTCCTCCCTTGTATTATAGTATAGGAGAATTATTTCCGAAAAGAACCGGTATGAGTTTTGATCCGTTGGCTGCAGCTGAATCCCTTACCGAATACGAACTGTCATTTTTATTTCATCCCGAAAGAGCCAACCGCCTTGCGCAATTCAAAGCACAGTCAGGCACGCAGGGTTGGGATGATGTGTTGGATGCCATTATTAATAAAACCTGGAAAACGGCGCCGGTAAAAGGTTTGAAGGGAGAAGTTCAGCTCCAGACACAACAAATGGTATTAACCGCCCTGTTAAGTCTGAGCCAAAATGATAACGCCAATTATATAGTAAAATCCATCTGCTACGACAGGCTTCAATCACTAAAACAATATGCAGAGAGAATGAAGAACAACAATGTTTCAACAAAAGCACACTTCAGTTATGCCATAGAGCGGATCAGCAAACCCAAGGACATTCCGCAACCGCAGCATAAAGAAATTCCACCGGGCGCACCAATAGGTTGTGATTGGGAAGAAAACTGATATACAAAACTGCAAACCTTAGTTTTTCTTTTTGAAGTGCCGCATGGATTCATCCAAAGCAATAATTTTTCCATTCAGCATTTTCATATCATTGATCATTTCAACGGAATCAATTTTTCCTTTTTTATCGGTCGTGGTTTGCTTGTACCAAAGTGTTACATACTCATCGTGTTTATCTTTTGAAACCACAGATTCAAAGTCATGCATATTTATTTTCAAAGAGGCCATTTCCTTCCACGATTCATTGAATATGGAACGCAGGCTGTCTTTAGATAATTTAGCCTCAAAATAATCGGCTTTCCAATCCACAGAATCGGCAAAATAACTAATGCACTCGTCGATTTTATTAGTTTCAAAAGCTTTGAGTGAAGCAAGTGCTAACGATGTATTTTTCGCACCGCCCATAACCCAATTGTCAGGTTTATCAATGGTATATGCGTAAATGGGTTTGGCATCTGCAGAATCAATTTTTACGGTTGCTTTATCAGCAGGATTATTACAGCTTATGATCATGCAAATAAGCAGACTGAGTATCAGAATTTTTTTCATATTTGTTTTTTATGATAAAAAAATAAGACTTACCTGTCAAAATACATTTTAAGAACAATAAATGCAACAAAAAAGCTTCCAACTTTTCAGTGGAAGCTTTTTTTGTTGCTCATTCATTTATTTGTGTAGAGGGAGTTATCAAACCAACATGCGCAAAGGCTCTTCCAGCAGGCTTTTCAGCGTTTGTAAGAAAGCAGAACCCGTTGCTCCGTCAACAACGCGGTGATCGCAACTCAAGGTTACTTTCATTACATTACCTGGCACTACCTGTCCATTCTTTACT
>JBBRHM010000213.1:0-3718 GCA_038222655.1 Chitinophagales bacterium
ATGGAACTTGTGAAACCCTATTTCCACTGCTCCATAATTATTAATAGGATACACTTCTATACTGCCTTTAACAAGTTCTCTTGTTACTTTACCACAAATATTTTTTTTGGTTGCGTCTATAATGTCTTGTTTGGAAGTGGCTAGGCCTCCTTTATCGTGATAAAATTCTATCGAGTCTGCATAAAATGATCCATACTTTTCAAGATTAACACCACAAGTGTTGTACGCATCGAAGAATATGCTGTCCAGATAAACAATCGTGTCGTATAATTTTTGATTGTCGGGCTGGAAAGCGAGTGGTAGTGCCCTGTAAAAATTCTTAATTCCTGAGCAGGCTGATACAAAAATTGCCGCAATAAAAAGCAAGAGAATAATAATTTTTATATTTCGCATCTGCCATTTTTTAAAAGGGATACCTTAAATAATAAACCCCGCTTTTCTGTCATCACTCATTGAAAGGTGATATTGAATTCATACTTCAGCCACCTCAAAAAGTTTTAGTCAACTACAAAAAGGGAAGAACCCCATCTTGTGAACAAGACAAGGTTCTTATTTTTCCCAACTTCAACCGAGGTTATGATACAATCTGCATCAATGATATCAGTGAACTGCCTTCAGACATATCACTGCCGTCCGGAGTATTTGCTTTTTCATACAATGTTTGCTTAGCGCCATCGTTTACAGAAGAGGTTACTTTTTTATAGCGATAGCGGGTACTGTCAACCGGTTTGTTTAACTCTTTTTTAAGGTCGTCCAGTTCTTTTTGTTTTTTATCAGCTTCTTTCTGTAATTCTTCCTTACTCTTTTTAAACTTTTCTACTGCATTATCTTCACCGGTATTTTCGTCTGCATTTTCTTCTTTTTTATCCGTCTTTTCAAGGCCACCCGGCGTCATAATATATTCAACATCCGAACGCCAGTTGTCGAAATGGTTGCTCCAGTCTTCGTCTTCAAAATCCCAATCATTTCTTCCGCTATTAAAATGGAAATCATTAAGCGAATGGTTTACACTCCTGGTAATCACGATGCGTTTGCCTACCGGCACCTGAATGGTTACTGTTACACTCTGGTTGCGAAACCTGGTTCCGCGTTGTAGTGAAAAGCCACGGTCCAGCCATAGTAAGCTATCCTGCTGGTTGATGCCATAATTAATTTGTTTTACATTACTAAGTGCAACGCCTTCATCTGATCCATTGCTGTATTTGTAAGCAGAAATATGAAAAACAGAATCGGTACTTTTGGTAATGCGCAGTTTTACATTGTTAAGAAAAAGGCTGTCGTCTGTCATGTTCATGATCCCATCCATTTTAAACCAACGTCCGTAAACTTTTACTTTTGAGTCAGGAACTTTTACAATCAGTTTACCTGTTGCGGGTTGTGTAAGGGAATACTCCTGTTTATCCCTTGCCCTTGCATCAAAATTGCGGGCAATAGATATGGCGAGAATACCGGCACATACCAACCCTATAAACCATAAACCACCGAATGTAAAACCTAAGTAGCGGTTGCGTGATTTAACACCCATGATTCTGCGTATGAGCCAGGTAATAAAAGCGACTACCGGTACTGCCAGAAACAACAAGAGTGTTGTCCATGCAAGGAAATTCTCCCAGAATCCTTCCAGGAAAAAATTCTTTAACGGAAACACACCTACGCCTGCCACCATAAAAGCGAACAGCGCTACGAGTAAAGTAAAAGCAATGATACCGGCAATAAACAGGAAGAATGCTTTGAACATGATACCTATGGCACGCACCACCCGGCTGCCCCCAGTTCTCGCAGCATAGCCTGCTTCATTACCAAATTGCTGTCCTTTCTGGCTCATGGTTTGTCCAAACTCCTGTCCAAATTGCTGCGCCTTGTCTTTAAATTCTCCGCTCCATTTTTCTGCACGGTTTTTAAATCCTTCCAGGTCTTCCTGTATCGTATTCTTAATGGTGTTCAAATCCACTTTTTCTCCGCGCATTTCTAATTTTTCAGAAGCGCTTTTGGCTTCAGGAATTACGGCCCATAATACTGCATACACCACGAACAGGGTACCGCCAAATGATCCAAATACAATACTTGGGAACGGATTTACATCAAACCAGAATGCATGCCTGAAAATGGAACTGATAATACCAATCACCAATGGCGTGGCAAAAATTAAGCGGGGTATCCATATTGCGATATCAAAATAGGAAGCAATGCCACTTGCTACACCGGCAACCACTTTTTCTTCGGGGTTACGGTACAATCGTTTGGTGGAAGTGGTATTGTTCAACGCTTTGGAAGGCAGTATTATCCATAACAGTATATATAATAAGATACCGGTACCGGCGCCAAAACTGATCAGTGCAAATACCAATCGTACAATGGTTGGATCAACACGCAGGTAACTGGCTAAACCACCGCACACACCACCCAGTATTTTATCTGATTCATCGCGGTATAATCTTCCACGGGGTATATCTGCAGTGGTTGTAAAATTCTGGCCACTGGTGCTTTGCTGGTATTGTGGCTGTTCCCCGCCTAACTGTGAATGTATTTTTCCTTCTTCACCTTCAAAGTCTTCGGGACGGCCCATACTCATGATAATATGGTTTACATCATCATCTGTAATGCAGGTGCTGCCTTTTTTCAGGCTCTCACCAAAAAGTTCAGCGATGCGGCCTTCAATATCATTAATGATCTCATCACGTCCCTCCTCAGTGGCAAAGAATCTGCGTAAACTTTCTACGTACTGTTTAAGCATGTCATAAGCAGATTCCTCAATAGGGATCACTCGGCCCTGAAAGTTTATATTAATTACCTTTTTCATGGTCTGTTCAGTTTTATGGTTGGTTAAGGTTGGGTTGGGTTATCATCAGAAGTTGTATCGTTTGTGGGCCGGGTAAGTGCATGAACGGCATCAGCCAGTTCCTGCCAGGTTCTTTCCAGCTCACCATAGAACGCTAATCCCTGATCTGTCATAACAAAATATTTACGGGGCGGGCCACTGTTACTTTCTACCCAGCGGTAGGTTAATAAACCTGCGTTCTTTAATCGGGTAAGTAAGGGATAGAGTGTGCCCTCCAGAATATGGAGGTTGGCTGCTTTCATCCTGTCTACCAGGTCACTGGGATACACTTCCCCCTGGCGGATAATGGATAAAATGCAAAACTCCAATACACCCTTTCGCATCTGACTTTGTGTGTTCTGAATATCCATAGCCGGCGTTTTTGTTGACCCCCCGTTCGCAATCTGAGCGGAAGGGCCTTTGTGATTGAATGGTTCTTATATAAAGCCAAGGGCAAATTATGCCAAATGTCTACGGGCTATCCTGTTTTTCCTGTTACGCTCCAGGTTCCATAGATCAACTATGCCAAAAGCAGTTTTATGATTGATAACAGGAGCCTCGGTAGCTAAGGTTTCTTTTACTTCTTTCACCAGGTTTTCCATGTGGACTTTACCGAGTGTTTGCAGGAAGCTGTGGTTTTGCGTTTTCATGATTTTTTATTGAAAGGTTTTAAATGCTTTTTAGTCGGGGAGATTTCTACTTTGTTTTATTCATCTCCTTTGACAACACAAAGATGGGGATTTATTTGGTACCATGCAACACATAGTACCATGTTTTTTTTAGTAATAGGCACAGGACTGTAACTGGCTTAATATAAATAATTGATTAATAACTAATTACGCAATATTGGGATATTTTGTTATTTGCCGAACGGCAATATTTAATGACGAACGGCTAGAA
>JBBRHM010000214.1:0-3573 GCA_038222655.1 Chitinophagales bacterium
AGAAAAAATGCAGCAACGAATAATTGATGAAAAATTAAAAATTAAAAAGTAAAAATTAAAAAGTAGGGGTTGTATTTGACTTTTTAATTTTGACTTTTGACTTTTCAAATATGGGTGTAAAATTATTATTAGAAAAAGCACATGTTGAAGGCATCCGTAAATATGATGTTTACCGCCGTGAAGGTGGCTACCGGGGCGTGGAGAAGGCACTGAAAACCATGAGTCCCGAATCCATTGTGGAAGAAGTGAAGAAAAGCGGATTACGGGGCAGGGGCGGTGCTGGTTTTCCTGCAGGAATGAAATGGGGATTTATCGCAAAACCGGAAGGCGTTCCACGTCACCTGGTATGTAATGCCGATGAAAGTGAACCCGGTACTTTTAAAGACAGGTACCTGATGGAATTTTTGCCCCATCTGTTGATAGAAGGATTAATTATTTCATCTTTCGCACTGGGCAGTAACGCCACTTATATTTATATCCGCGGCGAATATGCATGGGTAGCAGAAATTTTAGAGTATGCCATAGAAGAAGCAAAAGCAAATGGATTTTTAGGAAAGAATATTTTAGGTAGTGGATTTGATTGCGAGATCTATGTACACCGCGGGGCAGGGGCCTATATATGCGGCGAAGAAACTGCTTTAATAGAATCGCTCGAAGGCAAACGCGGTAATCCACGAATCAAACCTCCATTTCCTGCTATACAAGGTGTTTGGATGCGTCCAACAGTAGTTAATAACGTAGAAACCCTGGCAGCCGTGGTTCCCATCATTAATATGGGGGGTGAAGAATATGCAAAGATTGGTGTGGGCAAATCTACAGGAACCAAATTAATGTCTGCCTGTGGTAATATCAATAGGCCCGGTGTATATGAAATAGACATGACGATCTCTGTAGAAGAATTTATTTTCAGCGACGAATACTGTGGGGGTATTGCCAAAGGAAAACGCCTAAAAGCCTGTATACCCGGCGGATCATCGGTTCCGATACTTCCGGCCAATCTTCTATTAAAAACGGCTAAAGGCGAAACGCGTTACATGAACTATGAAAGTTTAAGTGATGGCGGTTTTGCCACAGGTTCGATGATGGGGTCCGGAGGATTTATTGTGCTGGATGAAGACCAGTGTGTGGTAAAAAACACGCTTACATTTGCACGCTTCTACAGACATGAAAGTTGCGGGCAGTGTTCTCCCTGCCGTGAAGGAACGGGTTGGATGGAAAAAATATTACAAAGCATTGAATACGGTAAAGGCAAGATGAGTGATATTGATTTGTTATGGGACATTCAACGAAAGATAGAAGGGAACACGATTTGCCCCTTGGGTGATGCTGCCGCATGGCCCGTGGCTGCTGCCATCAGGCATTTCAGAGATGAGTTTGAATGGCATGTACTGAATCCGGATGAAGCGCAAAAAAGGAATTTTGGGTTGGCGCATTATGCGGATGCGATTCATGTGCCGGCCACTGTTTAATAAGTCAAAATTCAAAAAATGGATGATGCGTTTGAGAGTTTTGAAGTTATGGAAGGCGAAAACCGTACAATGTGTTACGCTGAAGTCGGCTAATGAAACTAAATATTGGTTGTGTCTCATCAGGGATACAATGGAAGTTTCTAAACCGAAAATAAATGAATTGGCCAAAGAAGCAGATGAGATTTCAAAGAGTATAGCTTCTATTATTCTAAATACTAAATAGTCGGTTTGACTTTTTAATTTTGACTTTTTAATTTTGATTTTGTCTTATGTCGGAGCAACCCTTATTTAAAGTAACTATCGACAACATCAGCATCGAAGTGCCGGCCGGGACAACCATTCTCAATGCCGCACGTAAGATTGGTGGTGATGTAGCGCCGCCGGCTATGTGTTATTACAGCAAGTTGCAGGGAAGTGGCGGTAAATGCCGTACCTGTCTCGTGGAAGTAAGTAAGGGTTCTGAAAAAGATCCGCGCCCCATGCCTAAGCTGGTTGCTTCCTGCCGCACTACGGTTATGGATGGTATGGAGGTAAAAAATATTACCAGCCCGAAAGTATTGGATGCCCGTGCAGGAGTAGTAGAATTTTTATTGATCAATCATCCCCTCGATTGTCCTATCTGCGACCAGGCAGGTGAGTGTCACTTGCAGGATCTCAGTTATGAGCACGGTAAAGAAGCTACGCGTTACGAATTCCAGCGCCGTACTTTTAAAAGACATGATATCGGTCCCTATATTCAATTGCATATGACGCGGTGTATTCTATGCTACCGTTGTGTATATGTAGCCGATCAACTCACTAATAAAAGAGAACATGGCATTTTAGACCGTGGCGATCATTCTGAGATTGCAACCTTTATAGAAAAAAGTTTAGAAAATGATTTTATCGGTAATGTTATCGATGTTTGTCCTGTTGGCGCATTAACAGACCGCACTTTCCGTTTCAAGAACCGGGTATGGTTCCTGAAGCCCATGGATGCACACAGGGATTGCCCCACCTGCAGTGGTAAAGTAACCTTATGGAACCGCGGAGAAGAAGTGTTTAGAGTAACGGCACGAAAAGATGAGTGGGGTGAAGTGGAAGATGCCACTGATGGCAAGCCTGCCTGGATTTGTAATACCTGTCGTTTTGAAAAGAAAAAAACCACCGATTGGGTAATCGAGGGCCCAAGGCTGATTAACAGGCATTCGGTTATTTCTGCGAACCATTACCAGGGACAGGTGGGTATGCACAAACCAACAGAAATTTTTGAAGCCGTGCATAGTGGCAGGCATCCTAAATTACTGATGAATATACATTCGGTGAGTGAAGTAAATAAACCGAATGTTGCGCTGAGTATGATAGAAGGGCCGGCCACCAGTAAAACTTTTGATAAAACAGAATAATGTGATGCTAAGTAAAGACCAAATAAAAATAGTAATGCAGGAATTCTTTGCCGGGAAACCGGTTAAGAAAGCTTGGTTATTTGGCTCATACGCACGTGATGAAGCGAATGAAGAAAGCGATGTTGATTTATTGGTTGATATTGAACACGACAGTAAAGTTGGACTTAGATATTTGACATGGCATGAAGAAATAGAAAAAATAGTTAATAAAAAGGTGCAGGTTGTTAGCGAAGGTGCGGTTTCTGATTATCTCCGGCCTTTCATTGATGCAGATAAAATGCTTTTATATGAAAAGTAGGTTTGGCGATAAACAGCGACTGCAACATATTTTAATGCATGTGAAAAAATTACACTGGCCACAAAGGGATACGATAATGAAAAATTTTTAAAAGATTTTATAGTTAGCGCAACGGTTTGCAACTTTATCATGGTAATCGGCGAAGCTTCTGTTGCTCTAACGAAAGAGTTTAAAAATAAGTATGCAGATTTTGACTGGAATTTAATGAAGGGAATGCGGAATATCATTGTTCATGAATATTTTGGTGTTGATGAGCAAAAAGTTTGGGACACTGTTGTAAATGATGTTCCCAAACTTATATCAGATTGTAAAATGGCTTTAAAAGATTTTGAATAAATGACATTACTTGCTTTTGACTGGCTGTTACTGATCGAAAAACTGGTGCTTATTGCCATTATCGTTTTTGCGAGTCTGGGTATTG
>JBBRHM010000215.1:0-3518 GCA_038222655.1 Chitinophagales bacterium
GGGATTATAAGTAGAAAATTCATTCATCGGATCAAACCAAATATACATAATATGGATTGGGTCGGGAACACCTTTCCTTCGTAAGTCCAGTGTTGTAATCTGAATAATGTTGGGATATATTGAATATTCGGGAGTAATCATTTTTTTAATTCAGAATAAAAATTACTCCTTTTCCAGTTCTGTTACAAGATTAAGTCTATATTTTTTGGCCACTTGTTGAACTTTTTCATGAATTATTTTACGAGAAGTTAGATCGGTTGGAGTTTTAATGGAATAGATAAGTATAGTAGGAATGTGAACCCTATTAATTTTGCTTGGTATTAGGCTAAAAGAAATAAAATTATCAAAATCATCCGTAGGAATTTTAATTTCCCCACAAGTATCCAATATGATTATTGCTTTTTTTAAAACATCTTTTATTTTATTTTCTTCAGAAAATAGTATCATATTTGCATTTTTCTTTTAAGGCATATATCTTCTCACTTATGCCAAAATACTGAATCAGTTTGGACTGTACAACTAACCGCGGCATTCTTATTGTACTACTAATTAAACGTCTCCTTTTACCGTATCTAACTTATTAACCCCGCAGATGATAGGATTTAGGTTGTGTGAATAACCTTAATCCTGAATAAGACAACGTGCTGCCAAAACCACTGTGTTTACGGCCAGTCCAGGGTAGAGCGGCACTTACGCGGTCGCAGCAGTTCCAATAAACGGTGCCGCTGTTAAGCTGGCCAAGTATGGCAGCTGCCCGGTTTTCATCTACGCAAAAAACGGAGGCAGTTAGTCCATATTGGGTATCATTCATTAAGGTAATCGCTTCGTTATCATCTTTCACTTTCATGATGCCGATAACAGGGCCAAAGGATTCTTCTTTCATTATATCCATCTCATGGGTAACATTGATTAATACAGCAGGCTCAAAATAATTTCCGGGGCCGTCCATTTTTTTTCCACCACATAACAGTGTCGCTCCCTTTGCCAAGGCATCGTTTACCTGAGCCGCCAAAAAAGAAGGTTGCTCTTTCCTGGTTAAAGCGCCGATATATACATTTTCATGTACAGGGTTACCTATGCTATACGACTGTACTTCTTTTACAAAGGCAGCTACATAGGCATCGTATACATTTTGGTGCACATAAATTCTTTCTACAGAACAGCAGCTTTGACCGTTATTGTAAAAAGCGCCGTCTGCCGTATTTGCTGCAACGGTTTTTATATCAATAATGTTATCGGTTACGTATAAAGGATCTTTGCCGCCTAATTCCAATCCGCAGGGTTTCATTTTTTTGCTTACAGATTCAAAAATATATTTCCCTGTGGCATACGATCCCGTAAAAAAATAACCATCCAAATCAGCATTTACTAATAATTCACCCGCCTGTTTTCCGCCGATAACCACTTGAAAAACTTTTTCCGGTACGCCGGCAGCATGCAGATATTTTTGAATTTCCAGTCCTGTTAACGTTGCTAACTCAGAAGGTTTGTACAGTATGGCATTACCTGCTAAAAGTGCGGGCACAAAAACATTGGTTCCCACGAGGTAGGGGTAATTCCAGGCAGAAATATTACAGATAATACCCAATGGTTCGTACACAATTTTTTCGCGGGTAGCGCCCGTGGCCACCATCCATTCATCCTGTAAATAGGTAGAAGCATTTTCTGTTAGCCACTCTATTCTTGTGCAGGCTCCGTTTATTTCATTGATGGATTGCTGAATCGGTTTGCCAACTTCACTGGTTAATATATGTGCACAGTTTTGAATGTTTGTGTGTAATAATTCAGCAAACTTTTTCAGCATTCCTATTCTTTCCGAAAGAGGTACAGCGGCCCATAATTTTTGTGCTGCTTTTGCATGGGTAACTTTTATGTCTACACCAGATTGATCATCTTCCGTAACAGTGGTAATCAGTTCATGCGTAGCGGGATTGATAATATTCATAACTGATATTTTGCTGCTTCTGTTAATAGCCACTGTCGTATATTTTTGGAAAGCGGGTTTGTATTTTTATCCTGTAAACGCTCAGGGTGCCACTGCACACAAAGCAAGGGTGCCTGATTTGTTGGGTATTTCCATTCCACTCCTTCTACGATACCATCCGGTGAAAAAGAGTTTGCCAACAGGGGTGCTGCAAGTCTGTCAATAGCCTGGTGGTGGGCGCTGTTTATTACCCCTTCCCTGCTGCCGCAAATAGACTGCAACAATGTGTTGGGATGTATGTCCACCCTATGCATTTTATCAATGCCTTCCTCAGCGCGATGATTTTCTTTTCCGGTTTCTTCAATATCCTGTACCAGGCTGCCGCCCAGTGCCACATTTACCAGTTGCATTCCCCGGCAAATGCCCAATATCGGTAACGAAGCGAGTTGTGCAGCATGGAATAGATCCAGCTCAAATGCATCACGGGCATCGTTCCATTTAGCAGGCCCATTAGGGTATTCTGTTCTTTGTGCTTTATAAAAAAAAGGAGCGATATCAATTCCCCCTGTAAGTATCAGCGCCTGGCATTTGTCTAATTCTTTTTTATTATTTTTTTCTGATGAAAGTTCCACTATTTGAATAGCGGTGTCGTCGCCTTTTATCCATGCCGGATAATTTCCATAATTGGTTGCTGAAAAACTGATTCCAATAGTAATGGATGTTGGCAAAATTATAATGCGGTTTCGTACAATAATTTAAAATCGTTTCTGGTAACGGGCTTTGGATTATTAGGATGGGCAAAATCAGCAAAAGCCAGGTCAGCTAATGTTTCTACCTGCTCTTTACTTACACCGATGCCGCTGAGTTGTTTGGGTATGTGCAACCTGTCATTCAATCCAAACAAATAATCCACCACGCCTGAACCGGTTTCGTTTTTTATTCCCATAGATTTTGCCATCCTGGTAAATTTTTCTTCAAATCCCTCGATATTGAACTGCATACCATACGGGAGGTTAACGGCATTGGCCAAACCATGATGCGTATCCAGTAAGCTTGATAAAGGATGCGCCAGAGAATGCACCACTCCTAACCCTTTTTGAAAAGCAATAGCGCCCATCATAGACGCAAGCAACATATCTGACCGTGATGGTAACCCCGGATTTTTTACGGCGGTTTCGATTGACCGGGCAATTAATCGCATTCCTTCCAGGGCAATCCCATCACAAATAGGATGATAATTTTTTGCCAGAAAAGCTTCCATATTATGCGTTAAGGCATCCATACCGGTAGCTGCCGTAATAAAAGGGGGCAGATCCATCGTTAATAATGGATCGGCAAATACTATTTTGGCCAATAATTTAGGCGAGAAAAGAATTTTTTTCTGATGGGTTTTATCATCCGCAATAATAGCGGAGCGTCCCACTTCACTACCTGTACCTGCGGTTGTGGGGATAGTGATAAAATGAGGAACCTCATTGGTAACATATACATCACCACCAACCAGATCATCATATACAAATAAATCTTCGCGGTGATTGATACGAAGTAATATGGCGCGTGATACATCAATGGCTGCACCACCTCCGATGCCAAT
>JBBRHM010000216.1:0-3473 GCA_038222655.1 Chitinophagales bacterium
AATGCTGCAATACTCAAAGCAATCAATAGTTTGCCTGGTGAACTTTTCAACAATGATTTATGCGTTCGTACCACGAATAGGATTAACAGTTCTGTACAGATAGATTCAATGAACCAGCCGGTATGAAACATATCGGCATTGGCCTTGAATAATGTATATAGTGCATAGAAGGTAAGATAATCAAACACGGAACTGTGTAACCCGAATACGATCATAAAATACTTTAACTGTATCAGGTTCCATTTATGTGGCTGCATCAGTTCATCCGCATCTACGTTATCTGCCGCTACAGCCATATAAGGAAAATCAGTTAAGAAGTTTGTCATTAATATCTGTTGTGGCAACATGGGCAGAAATGGCAGAAACATGGATGCACCAGCCATGCTAAACATATTACCAAACGTTGCGCTGGTGTTGGTATAGATGTATTTTAATGTATTTAAGAAAGTTCTTCTTCCTTCCAGAATGCCCGCAGTGAGTACGGCCAGATCTTTTTCAAGTAATACTATGTCAGCGGCCTCTTTGGCTACATCCACTGCATTGTTGGTAGAAATACCTACATCTGCTGCATTAATGGCTGCCACATCATTAATGCCATCACCCATATAGGCCACGGTATTGCCGGCTTTTCGCAAAGCGAGGATAATATTTTCTTTTTGCTGCGGTTCTATTTCTGCAAATACATTTGCAGATTGCACCCTATGTGCCAGAGCTTCGGGACTCATCTTCCCGATTTCTTCACCGGATAATACTACGAGATTTTTCAATCCCATTTTATCGGCAATGAAGGCAGCTACCAATTTATTATCACCTGTGATTATTTTCAGTGCCACACCGTTCTTTCTCAATTCGCTGATCACTTCAATAACACCTTCTTTTGGTGGATCGAACAATAATACAAAGCCTGCAAATATCATCTGCTGCTCATCATCCTTACTGTATCCGTGTTCCTTATCACCTGTTTTATAACAAACACCAATGGTTCTAAAACCCTGGCTGCTGTATTGTTTATAGATCTCATTAATTTTTTCTTTTTCCGTTGTTAGCGGCGTAACCGATCCATCTGCCTGTAATAGCTTATCACATTTGGCAACAATATTAGACAGAGCGCCTTTGGTAATTATTTGGTACTGCGCATCTTTCTTTACCACCACGCTCAAACATTTTCGATTAAAGTCATAGGGTATCTCATCCGTTTTACTGTAATTATCAGCAGTTACATCTGTCAATGCCCTTAATGCATCATCCATAGGATTTGCAAAACCCGATTCAAAATGCGCATTTAAAAATGCCAGCTCTTTTACTGTGTTATTTTCTTTTCCGTCAATTCCAATTATAGAAGAAACTTTGAGCACACCTTCTGTGAGTGTTCCTGTTTTATCTGAACAGAATAGATCTATTTCACCCAGGTTTTGTATGGACGATAATTTTTTTACGATCACTTTTTGCGCTGCCATTCTTTTAGCGCCAGCAGACATGGCAATGGTCATAATTGCCGGTAATAATTCTGGGGCCATGCCTACGGCCAAAGCCAATCCGAATAGCAGTGAATCTATCAACGGTTTACCAACATAAATATTTACAGCCAGAATGATCACAGCCAGTACCAGTGTTATCTGCATCAACAGGAAACCAAATTTTCGGATGCCCGCTTCAAAAGCCGTTTCCTGCGGGGCTTTGCTAAGACTGGCCGAAATGTTGCCAAATACAGTATCCTTTCCTGTCAGCACGGCGATGGCTTTTCCTGAACCGCTTACTACACTGGTTCCTTCAAACAATGTGTTGGTTCTTTTTGAGATGCCCGTGTCTGCAGATACTTTGCCGACTTCCTTTTCAGAAGGAAATGTTTCACCGGTTAAGGTTGCCTCGTTTACATGCAGGTCTTTTTCTTCAAACAGCAGGCAGTCGGCGGGTATAATATCTCCTGCAGAAAAATTTAAAATATCACCTGGTGCAAATTCTTCAGTATAAACCTGTACTTCTTTACCCTCCCTTATCACTTTTACTTTTGTGCGGATAATGGATAGTAATTTTTCTACCGCTTTACCTGCATGCCTTTCCTGTATAAAACTCATGATACCCGTGGCCAGCAGTATAAAGAGAATTATATACACGTCAGAGGTTTCTCCCAGTATGGCTGACAGTATTACGGCCGCTACCAATAAAAGTGTTAACGGGCTTTTAAACTGCGAAAAAAACAGGATCATATCCTGCAGCAAAGGATGGGTAACTTTTTTTTTCTCGGTATGGGCAGCCGTTCTTTTGGTAGCTTCTGCTGTGGATATACCGGAAGGAGTTGTTTGGAGGGCATCCATTACTTCCTTTGGTTCAAATTGCCAGAAGGCCTGCAGGTCCATATGTAAAGGGATTGTGTAACAAGATAATACTTATGCCCAACATAGCGCAGAATAACCACATGTGTAAAAGCTTTCCTAAAAATGAAGCCGATAACAATTTTATTCACAACCACACTGTTCTTTTGTAGAAGCATCTAATTTTAGTCTAACCTAAATTTATACGAGATGTTTTATCTCCTGCAGATAGATACTTTACAAAAAGCGGTTACGGCCCTTCCTTCAGCTCCTGAAAAAATATCCTTATGGAGCCTGCTTGAAAAAGGCGGATGGATCATGTACCCGCTATACCTGTTGCTGGTAGCGGCGATTTTTGTTTTTATTGAGAGATTACTGGCTATCCGCAAAGCATCGCGCATAGAGGATAATTTTATGAATATTATCCGCGATCATATCATTACCGGTAATGTGGTGGCAGCCCGCAGTCTTGCTAAAAACACCAATAACCCGGTGGCCCGCATGATTGACAAAGGCCTGCAGCGTATTGGCAAACCCATTGATGCCATTGAAAAAAGTATGGAGAATGTAGGTAAGCTTGAAATGTATAAAATGGAGAGAAATCTTTCTATCCTTTCACTCATCGCCGGTATTGCACCTATGTTCGGGTTTCTGGGAACCATAGTAGGTATGATACAATTGTTCTATGGAATTGCCAGTTCGGGGCAATTTACCCTTAATGATATTGCCGGTGGTATTTATGTTAAAATGATTACTTCGGGTACGGGCCTCATCATTGGGCTGCTGGCATATATTGGTCATAACGCACTCACAACCCAGATAGACAAAACGGCCAACAAAATGGAAGCTGCCAGTGCAGAGTTCATAGATATTTTGCAGGAACCAACGAGATAATTAATAGTTAGTAACATGAAAACAATTAACCAGGCTTTGGAATATATGGTAAGCATTCTTGCGTCGCACACATGTACGTTTGTATCAATAGGCAGCTTATATAACCCTAAACCCCAATTATTAATTATTAATTACTAATTGTTAATTACTCATTACCCATGAACATCAGGAAACGATTAAAAAGCCATCCCGAAGTGCATACAGGCGCGCTGAATGATATTTTGTTTATCCTGCTATTGTTCTTTCTTATCGTTTCTACCCTCGCAA
>JBBRHM010000217.1:0-3465 GCA_038222655.1 Chitinophagales bacterium
CTATCTTCTTAACCATTGCTTAACACAAGGTTCCTGTTAACTTTGCCGGCAAACTACACCCGTATGCAATTACAGCCTGTTGATATAGTGGATACCATGAGTCCGGCGGATTTTAAAAAAAATTATTACGATCCCAAACGCCCCCTTGTAATAAAAGATCTTGCCAAAAACTGGCCCGCATACCATAAATGGAACTGGGATTATTTTAAGCAATTGGTAGGCGATAAGAAAGTAGGTTTATACAATAATATTAAAAGTGATGCGTATACGCCCATCAATACGGCAGATGATTACAAAACATTTGGTGAATATATTGACATGATTAAAGAAGGGCCGGCTGCCTGGCGCATATTCCTGTTCAATATTTTTGACCATGCACCGGAACTGATTAATGATTTTGAATGGCCGGAACATTTAATGAAGGGCTTCGTAAAAAAATATCCCATGCTCTTCACCGGTGGTCAAACATCCATCACGCATCTGCATTTCGACATTGATGTGAGCCATATATTACATACCCAGTTTCTTGGAAGAAAAAGAGTTCTCTTGTTTCCCAATGAAGAGCAATACAAATTATACCGCAAACCCTTTGAAGTATTGAGTCTTGCCGATTTTAGTAATTATTATGACACCGATAAAAGCAAAATTGATTACCAGCAGTTTCCTGCTTTACAAATAGCAAAGGGATATGATCTCACCTTAACCCATGGCGATACTTTGTTTATGCCCGCCGGTTACTGGCATCATATGGAATATCTTGATAGTGGTTTTGCCACCAGCTTACGCGCGATGCAATCTTCTGTAAGCGGTAAGCTTAGTGGTGCGTGGAATTTATTTGGTATGCGCAGCATTGATACAATCATGAAAAAAACAGCTCCGCATCCCTGGTACGACTGGAAAAAGAAAAAAATATTTGAAAGAGCAGAAAGGGAGCTTTCTAAAAGATAAATCATTCTTTAGCATACCATAAAAACGAAGGCGGCCTTGTGCCGCCTTCTGTTTGTTTGTAACCCCCGATGAAAATTATGAGAAAAAGCCGCTTAATACTTTTTCTCAGCATAAAACTACCCCTATCCCGCATTTCAGGAAACACGGCTAATACCTGATTTTAATAGGGTGTTTATACGGGTTACAATTCGGTTAAAACACGCAATGATTATTCCGGATAAATAATCAATTTTGAAAGAGGAACAGTACCCTGTATTTCAGCAGGATTGTCTGCTGAATATTTTAATGACTTTCTATGACAAGTGTTGCATTGGTTGATGATCATACTTTACTAAGAAACGGTTTAGCTTCTGTTATCAATTCATTCAGTGGCTACAAGGTATTGTTTGAAGCTGATAATGGTAAACATTTTACAGAGTTACTTAACCCACAAAACCTGCCACACCTGGTACTGCTGGATGTTACCATGCCGCATATGAACGGATATGAAACCGCAGCATGGATAACCACTAATTATCCGCAAATAAGAATACTCGCATTAAGCATGATCAATGATGAGCGTGCAATCATCAAAATGCTTCGAAACGGAGCCAAAGGCTATATACTGAAAGATGCAGAATTAACGGAACTGAAAAAAGCATTAGATGCTATTATAACCAAAGGCATTTATATTAACGACCTGCTTTATAACAATATCATTCATTCTATGAATGGTATCTCAAATGATGAAGAGACAGAACAACAGAAAGCCCTTGACCTGAATGAACGCGAAAAAGAATTTTTGCGCTGGTTATGTACGGATAAGTCTTACAAAGAAATTGCCGCGGCTATGTTTCTCAGCCCCCGTACAATTGATGGTTACCGCGATATTCTTTTCGATAAACTGAAAGTAGGTTCGCGGGTAGGGCTGGTAATCTTCGCTATCAGAAACGAGATCGTGAAAATATAGTCCTCCCCATTATAAAAACCCCTTACGCAAGGCTGGTAAGGGTTTTGTATCGACATGCAGTTACTATTATATAACGTGTTGTGCTATTGAAAAAACGTAACCCCAGCTTTTAAGCTGGGGTTAACAAATAAGCCATTTCTAATAGCACAACACGTTATTATATAATCTCCCACACTTCTTTTCCGCGTAGTAATTTATCAAGATCACCTTTGCCTTTGGTGGTAATGGTTTCGGCTATCTGCATAGCCATAATATCTTCATAACAGGGCCTGTCTGCTTCATAAAACACACCAAACGGGCGTGGAAAATGAGTGCCTTCCTTGTCAGGATTATCAAACATGCGAACCAGTATCTGTGCTTTGTAAAAATCCCTGTCATCATGTATCCACAAATCATCGGCGCTGATCCCATCACTTAATTCAACTACAACAGGTTTCAATCCGTCTAATTTAATTCCTTTGTTTTGAGTAGCGCCAAATAATAAGGGCTTACCCTGTTCCAGAAACAGGGCCTCATTAGCTTTACTGGCTTTTTCAGTAAACACTTCAAAAGCTCCATCATTAAATATGTTACAGTTCTGGTATATCTCCAGGAAAGAGGAACCCTTATGCTGGTACGACCTGGTAAGCATGGCCTGCAAGTGCTTCGGGTCACGATCCATACTCCGCGCGATAAAGCTGGCATCCGCTCCCATAGCCAATGCCAGTGGGTTAAATGGATGATCAATGCTTCCAAAAGGGGTACTCTTGGTAACTTTGTTGGGCTCTGAAGTAGGTGAATATTGTCCCTTCGTCAATCCATAGATCTGGTTATTGAACAACAGTATATTGACATCAAAATTTCTGCGAAGCAAATGAATGGTATGATTACCGCCAATACTCAACCCATCACCATCGCCGGTAACGATCCATACACTCAACTCGGGCCTTGCTGCTTTTAAACCACTGGCAACGGCTGTGGCCCTTCCATGAATGCTATGCATGCCATAGGTATTCATATAATAAGGAAAACGGCTGCTGCAACCTATACCGCTAATGATCACAATATTTTCCTTTGGCACACCTATATTCGGCATGATCTTCTGCACCTGGGCAAGAATAGAATAATCACCGCAACCGGGACACCAACGCACTTCCTGGTCGGTAGCGAAATCTTTGGCAGTTAGGGTTGGCGCCGCTTGTGTCAACGTTTCTGACATGGCATTTAATTAGTAATTAATAATTAGTAATCAGCATTCGTTAGGCTGATTACCGGCACTAAAATACGTTACAAAAATACTTTTTATTACTTATTGCTAATTATTAATTACTAATTAACGCTTCCCAGTACTCCGCAGCCCGCCTGGTATGAGGAATTACGATGGTACCCCCCACAATATTGGCCACTGCAAATATCTCGTACATTTCTTCTGTATTGATACCCAGTTCATGACTTTTTCCGAGATGATACCGGATACAGTCATCACAACGAAGCACCATGCTGGCAACCAGACCCAGCATTTCTTTTGTTTTTTTATCAAGGGCACCTTCTTCGTAGGTATTGGTGTCAAGGTTCCAAAGACGTTTCAT
>JBBRHM010000218.1:0-3426 GCA_038222655.1 Chitinophagales bacterium
CAAAAGGAGTTGTACGGAAATAAATAATATCAGCAGGAAATTGTTTGCCCAGCATCACAATGGTAAGAATAAAAATGAGGGCTATGCCCTCCAGTAATAAACCCGATGAATTGCTTTTGCTGGTAAGGGGGCTCACTTTACCCACACCAAAAATATCAATCAGCACCAGAACTACGGTCTGTATGGCAATGCCTCCCAGAATATTACTGATTGCCATATCCATATTATGATTAATGGCTGCCACCACGGTGATGGCTATTTCGGGTAGATTGGTTACAATGGCAAGAAATACCAAGCCGCCAAAAGCTTCTCCCAGATTAAAATGTGTTGCAATAAAATCTGTGGCATATGTAATGCGAATACCGGCGATCCAAATTGCAATAGCGGCAGCGAGGAAAATACTGATTAGTAAAAAGGTAGAGAAATGGGCTGCCAGCATTCGCGTCTAATTTGACCTGTACTAAAGATAGATAAAGTAACCTGTATATAAACTTTATCAAATAATGCACGAAGGCACAAATTTATAAGACTGATTTATTTTTTACATGATACCTGTATCTTACCACACTGGCAGTAACCAGTATCAATAAACAAAATTCTGATAAAAGTTTTTCTGTATCCAGCCAGTCGGTCGGCCTGTCCTTTAATTTAGGGTCCATTAATAATCCATGAAAAATAAACAGCAGGGCAGTTGCATAGGAGATAAGATGAATATTTTTCCATGTGCGAAACCGCAATTTTTTCTTAACTAGTTTTTGTGTGGTGATAATCACTACCATCAATCCATACAAGCTCAAACAGCCCAGCAAAACAATCATATTTTGTTTTGGAGCCTTTAAAGGAAACAAAATATCGCTTAGGGTAAAGCCGGCATTTTTATCAAATACCAAAAACAAAGGATGCAAAACCACCAGTAGTAAAGCCACATAGGCCGTCTGGTTATGCAGATCATCTACATTGATTTTTTTAATAGCCACCGGAAGTTTCTGCCAACTTCCCGATCTTTTATAAGCGGTTCCCAGCATCATTCCCAAAAGAAAATTAAAGGTGAGCACAACCGTTGCACTTAAACCCAGAAAGGATGATATTTCTAAAAAAGAAAGTCCGAACATACTTACCAGGAATTTATTTAACATGACTACTGAACCACGAGGACCTGATATTTTTCATATCATTTGTAAGAACCTGTCCCGATTTTTCAAACGGTATCACAAAAAGAATGGATTCCTCTTTCAAAATAAGGATTGTCCTTTTTTCAGTATTCCTGTGTTTGTAAGTAATTGTTACCGTATCACCCGGGTTTTTTGTCCTGAGAAAACTGGTAAGTTCCCCGATACTTTTTATGGCCGTCTCATCAAGTTTTATTATTTCATCATTCACATCCAGGCCGGCTTCATAGGCTGCAGTACCCTTTTGTGTATTACTATTGATGATGAGTTTGCCCTTTTGATCAACAATTGTGTTTATTCCGATCGAGGGCTTTCCTTCGTATGCTTTTTTAAGTTCATAACCAGCTTTCGCTAATAAGGATGCATAGTCAATAGCTTCATGACCGTTAATATATTTGTGAAAGAAGTCAGCTGCAAAATCTGCATCTGTAATACTAGCCAGTGTTTCCTGCATGGTGGAAAGTGTGTAGGGAACTTCTGTTTTTCCAAAACGCTTCCACATGGAGCGCATATAAGCATCAAGGGTTGTATGATAACGGGTTTGTAAGGTAAGATCGAGTGCCAATGCAATAGCTGCTCCGTATGGATAATACGAAGTAAACATATTATCATAGTTGGTTTTATCAATCGATACGCCTGCATCCACATACACAGCATGATTACTGGCCTGAACAGGAGAATAATCTTTAGCACCCGGTGTATTCATCTTTGTATTGATCAGGTTTGCTACAGTATGCAAATAATTCTGATCAGAAATTAGTCCCGCACGGGCAAGTATCAGCTCTCCATAATATTGCGTAAAGCCTTCGGCAAACCATAACTCATTACTCATATTGCTTTTCTCAAAACTAAAAGGCTCCAGTGTTTTTGGTCTTATCCGTTCTACGTTCCAGTTATGAAAGTATTCATGTGAGAAAACATCAAGCATTGCACCGGTGCTATAAGATGGGGTAGGAACCGTGATCATGGTTGAATTCCGGTGTTCCATTCCATCTCCATGCACAAAAGGATTGGCACTGGCAATAAAAGTATACGTGCCATAATCATAATTGGGAAATTCACCATATACAGCGCGTGCTTCCTGTACTACCTGTTTAATTTTTTCGGCCAGGTCATCAGCCTGCTCAGCTGTTGCATTTGATTCAAGCGCAATGCGCATAGTAAAATTTTTTCCATCAGGGTTACTGATTGACCATTGCCTGAAGGTAAGGTCACCGATCTTTGTGGGACTATCCATAAAATATTGCAGACCAGGCGCTTTAAATGTGTTGGGTTTAGCGGTGGTTACCAATTGTGTGGCAATCACCCCTTTATTTTCTTTGGGAAGGTCAAATCGTATTTCAATGGGTACATTGTCCATTCCTTTCATCCACATAAAGCTTGCAGGCATATTCAGGTGAATACTTTCGGGGTCAATACCTGTATAAGTGCCATCAGCATAATTGCCATATAAAGTATAACTGATGGTAACTGTGCCGGTATGTTTGGGCACTTCATAAACATCTCCGTCAACCCTGTTAACAAACAAAGTGTTGCCGGACTTGTCATTTGCCTGTACATCATATATGTTTTTTCCAAATTCATGTGTGGCATATCGGCCAGGTGAGGACCGGCTCATTTTGAACACGGCGGGTGTTTGAGGGATTCCGCTTGCTGTAAGTTCTATATGCGCTTCATGGTGCACGGCATTTGGGAAAGATACTGTATAGGTTATTTTCTGCCCCTGCAAAGAGACAAAAAATGCCATATAAGTAAGCAAAGAGAACATTTTTTTCATGAAATGAAATTTACGTTGATACCGGGATTGCTCGCTAAGATAAGCCACCGTTGGCATTCTAACCAGGGCCTGTAATATATATCAGACAAGTATGATTTTTAATATATGAGTTGATACAGCAGAATATTGAAACCCCATTTTTTTGTTTTCATAAGGCATCTTTTAACAGTGCAACTGGATATTTATTAGGATACTATTGATTTGGGAGTTACCTTTGCGCCTTATTAATTTTTACAATTTTACAATTTTACAAATGGACACACAAATTACAGGAACTGTAAAGTTCTTCAATGAAGAAAAAGGTTTTGGTTTTATCAAGCATGATAACTCCAGCAAAGAAACTTTTGTACACGCTAATGGTTTAATCGACCAGATCGAAGCAAACGACAAAGTTGTTTTTGACGTACAAGAAGGACGTAAAGGCTTAAACGCCGTTAACGTTAAGCGTTTAAGTTAATCTAACACTGAACTTTCTTAACC
>JBBRHM010000219.1:0-3414 GCA_038222655.1 Chitinophagales bacterium
CCCTTTCGTTTCGTATATTTGTTCCTATAAAAATGTAAAGTGTATGGCAATTTTTAAATCGGGTAATCCCACATTGACCCAGAAAATTTTTGATAAAAGTGCAAGTATTGAAGCCGATATCCAGGGCACCATGAGTGTGCGCGGTACTATTAATAAGTTTGGCTTTTTGATGTTGATGATTATTGCCGGCGCTGCTTATAACTGGCATTTGTTTGCGGAAGGCAACCCGGGCATGATGAATATTTTAATGATCGTTGGAATCGTTGGTGGTTTAATTACGGCCATTGCTATCAGCTTCAAACCCAATTGGGCCGGTTACCTGGCACCCTTATATGGGTTGCTGGAAGGTTTATTTATCGGAGGTATCTCTGCTATTTTTAATGCCGCGTTTGCCAAACAATATCCCGGGCTTGTGATGCAGGCTGTGGGCCTCACATTTGGGGTAGCTATTGCCATGTTCCTTTTATATAATTTCCGTGTTATTAAGGCAACGGAAAAATTTAAGTCCGTCATTTTCAGCGCAACATTGGGTATCGGCATGTTCTACCTGTTAACCATGTTGCTTAATATGTTTGGCGTGAATGTGAGCTTTATGCATGACAACAGTATGCTAAGTATTGGCATCAGCCTGTTTGTTGTAGCCATTGCAGCGTTGAACCTCATCATGGATTTTGATATGATTGAGCAGGGCGCTGAAAGAGGGGCCCCTAAATTTATGGAATGGTATGGTGCATTCGGATTAGTGGTAACGCTGGTTTGGTTATATCTTGAAATGCTCCGCTTATTAAGCAAACTGGGAAGCAATAAATAGTTCATCCGTTAAAAATATACAGGCCATCCCGATTTTTTGGGGTGGCTTTTTTATGCTGATAAGTTTTACGGAAGGTCAAATACAAGTACCTTAGACACGCTATAAAAAATATCGGTAATGGATTTCAACCGCCAGGAATTAACGAACGAGGAATTGGTATACATGTACCGGAACCTGCTGCTGCCCCGCATGATTGAAGAGAAGATGCTGGTATTGCTTCGGCAGGGAAAAATCAGTAAATGGTTCAGTAGTATAGGACAGGAAGCCATTTCTGTAGGTTGTACCCTGGCCCTGCAGCATAATGAATGGATCATGCCGCTTCACAGAAACCTGGGCGTATTTACTTCCCGCCAGATGCCCCTGAACAAGCTTTTTATGCAATGGCAGGGAAATAAAGAAGGGTATAGTAAGGGACGGGAAAGAAGTTTTCATTTTGGCAGCAAACCCCATTATATCTGTGGTATGATTTCCCACCTGGGCCCGCAGCTGGCTATAGCTGATGGCGTTTCACTCGCTTACAAACTCAGGAAAGAAAATAAAGTGTCCCTCACTTTCACCGGTGATGGGGGTACCAGCGAAGGTGATTTTCATGAAGCCCTTAACGTTGCTGCTGTGTGGGATCTGCCCGTAATTTTTGTAATAGAAAATAATGGCTATGGATTAAGTACCCCGGTTAATGAACAGTACCGTTGCGAAAGCCTGGTTGATAAAGCCAAAGGCTATGGCATGGAAGGCGTGCGTATTGACGGGAATAATATTTTGTCTGTTTATGAGACCATACGCGGCATCCGCGATTATTGTATTCTTAACCAGAAACCTTATCTCGTTGAATGTATGACCTTTCGCATGCGCGGCCATGAAGAAGCAAGTGGTACCAAATATGTACCGAAAGAAATGTTTGAAGAATGGAGCCGGAAAGATCCCATTAAAAATTTTGAACAATTTCTTGTGCAGGAAAATATCCTCACGGAAATGCAGGTAGCTGATATAAGAAATGAATTCAAAGAATATATTGACAGTGAAATAAAAAGCGCTACAGATGAAGGGGAGATGGTGGTTGATAGTGAGGAAGAACTGCGTGACGTATATGCGAAGAAGTCAGTATTTAGTAGTAAGTTGACAGTAGCCCCAATCATTGATGAACTCACCACTCACCACTCACCACTCACTACCTGCGATCTTCGTATCATAGATGCCATCAAACAAGGTCTTCATCAAAGTATGGAACAACATCCCAATCTCATACTTATGGGACAGGATATTGCAGAATATGGCGGGGCATTTAAAATAACCGAAGGTTTTGTTGAAACATTTGGAAAAGACCGGGTGCGCAATACACCTCTTTGTGAAAGTGCCATCGTAGGTGCAGCTTTGGGATTAAGTCTTGAAGGATATAAAAGCGTAATGGAAATGCAGTTTGCAGATTTTGTTACGGTTGGGTTTAACCAGATTGTAAATAATTTAGCCAAAATACATTACCGATGGGGACAAAACGCAGATGTAGTAATACGTATGCCCACAGGTGGTGGTGTGGCCGCAGGGCCTTTTCATTCGCAAAGTAATGAAGCATGGTTTACCCATGTACCGGGATTGAAAGTGGTATATCCATCCACGCCGCATGATGCAAAGGGACTGATGATCGCTGCCATCAATGATCCCAACCCGGTTTTATTTTTTGAACACAAAGCCTTATACAGAAGTATCAATGGTCCGGTGCCCGAAGAATATTATGAAATAGAAATAGGTAAAGCAAAAATTGTAAAAGAAGGAGAAGATATCAGTATCATCACCTATGGAGCCGGTGTACACTGGGCGCTGGAATACCAGGCGCAACATCCTGAAACATCCTTACACATACTTGATTTGAGAACGTTGCTGCCATTGGATTATACAGCTATTACAGCAGCCGTTTCAAAAACAGGAAAAGTATTGCTTTTACATGAAGATACTTTAACGGGTGGCATTGGCGGAGAGATCAGCGCCTGGATAAGTGAACATTGTTTTGAATTATTAGATGCGCCGGTGATGCGTTGCGCTTCTATGGATACGCCGATACCTTTTAATATGGATTTAGAGAAAAATTTTATGGCCAAAAGCAGGTTGCATCAATATATTGAAAAGCTAATCACTTATTAATTTTATTACCGTGCCATTTTGTCCTTGTGTGCAAAATACCATATCACTTATACTTGCTATAGTGTTGAAAAACTAGCCGCTACTCAAGCGATAATTCCACCACAGGATCCCAAAATTTTTTTTCAAAATCAACGATAGTATCATTGGTTACTTTGGTCTTTTCCTTTGCCAGCAGCTCTTCCATTTGTGTAGGGGAAGAAAAATGCATTTTTCCTGATAACATACCATTGCGATTTACTACACGGTGCGCGGGTACGGGAGGTTTTACGTGAAAAGATGCATTCATCGCCCATCCTACCATGCGTGCACTCATTTTAGTTCCCAGGAACACGGCAATGGCGCCATACGAAGTAACACGGCCACGGGGTATCTGTCTGGCTACATCAAATACCTGTTCAAAAAAGGAACTGTCTTTTTTGCCACTCGGCAATACCTGTTTTAATTTTTCGGAAGATTTTTTTTTCATT
>JBBRHM010000220.1:0-3367 GCA_038222655.1 Chitinophagales bacterium
GGAAATAGGGTTTCACAAGTTCCATAATAATACCGAAAAGGGAAATGCTCTTTCAAAAGAGGGCAGGTTTGTTGTTGTCTGGCAGAATAAAAATAATCAATGGAAAATTACGAGGGTAATCAGCCTTCATTAGCCGGCTGATAAAAATTCATGAATCTCTGCCCTTTCTTTTACGTAAAATAAGGATTAAGTAAATTAAATTCCTAAAGCAGCTGGTAATGCCCAGGCTGCTTTTTATTTTTTCAGCACTAAGGCTTCACCTATTTTTGCGATAGTGATCAAATAAAACTGTCCAAATGAAATTAACGGCGTTTACCCGGAAACATATAGCATTGGGTGCAAAAATGGCTGAGTTTGCTGGTTATAATATGCCTATCAGCTATACTGGTATTAATGATGAGCATGCTGCCGTTCGTAAAAATGCCGGGATATTTGATGTGAGTCATATGGGTGAATTTATCCTAAAAGGTGAGAACGCGCTCGACCTGATACAAAGGGTAACATCAAATGATGCCTCTAAACTTTCAAACGGGCAGGCACAGTACAGTTGCCTGCCAAACGAAAAAGGTGGTATCGTAGACGACCTGATCGTGTATTGCCTGGAAAAAGATAAATCCTACATGATTGTGGTTAATGCATCCAATATTGATAAAGACTGGAACTGGATCAGTGAGTACAATACCAAAAATGTGGAGATGCATAATATCAGCGAAAAAACCTGTCTGCTGGCGATACAAGGTCCCAATGCTACCAAAATATTGCAGCCATTGGTTGACACAGATATTATGAACCTGAAATATTACACATTTACCAAAGGTAAATTTGCAGGCGTAGATAATGTTATCATCAGCGCAACAGGTTATACGGGATCGGGCGGTGTGGAAATATATTTTGAAGACAAGGACGGCGCTGCCGATAAAATTTGGGATGCCATCTTTGAAGTGGGAACACCACAGGGACTAAAGCCGATTGGGTTAGGAGCCCGCGATACACTGCGTCTTGAAATGGGCTATTGCTTATATGGTAACGATATTGATGATACCACAACGCCTCTGGAGGGCGGGTTAGGATGGATAACGAAGTTTACCAAAGAGTTTACGGCAAAGGAAATATTACAGGATCAAAAAGACGCCGGTGTTACGCGGAAATTGGTTGGCTTTGAAATGATTGACCGTGGAATACCCCGCCACGATTATATTATCAAAGACGAAGACGGCAATACGATTGGTAAAGTTACCAGTGGTACACAGGCACCATCATTGGGTAAAGCCATTGGCCTGGGATATGTGGCCTGTGGCTATGCAGGGCTTGATGCTGAGATATTTATTGATATCCGTAATACACTGGTAAAAGCGAAAATCGTTAAAGCGCCCTTCTCATAATTGTTTACCATGGCACCGGTTTTTTTCTGTATTCATCTGTGAATGCCTTATCAACATTATTTATGCATTGTTGATAATAAATACTTTTATCTGAAATGACAGGAGGATAGATTTGTACTGATGAAAAAAACGGCTATACTTCTTTTGTTGATGGTAGCGATAAGTTCCTGTCACCGCAAAGCTTTTCAGGGAAGCGGTACCGAAACAGGCATTGCTTCTTTTTATTCCGAAACATACAATGGGAAAAAAACGGCGAATGGAGACATATATAATTCTTCGCAGCTTACTGCTGCACATAAAAAACTTCCTTTCGGCACAAAAGTGACAGTAACTAATCTCTCTAATGGAAAAACAGTAAAAGTGCGGATTAATGACCGTGGCCCCTATGTCAGCGGCCGTATCATCGATCTTACCAGTACCGCTGCAAAGAAGATAGACATGGTGAATGCTGGCGTTGCGAAGGTTAAGATCAGGTATTAAAATACCCTATTGATTATTTTTCAGTAAGCTGTCTTTATTGTTATCTATTAAAACCTATCTTATCCCTGCTTTCCCATTTTCGCTGGACCACTTTTTCGTCTAATAGATTTTCCAGGGCATCGTAAATACTGTTAAGCTGAACATCGTGTTCGCCCAGCCATTCTCTTATTTCTTTCAGGTGTTCTTTTAAATACTCATTCTTCAATAAAATCTTCCTTATCTCAACAAAGGCTCTCATAATGGCTATATTCATGTTTATTGCGATGTCGCTGTTTAAAATAACACTTAACATGGCAACACCCTGTTTGGTAAAGGCGTAGGGTGTAATGCTCGTATTACGCTTGTTTTGGAAGGGGCTAATAGATTGTGATTGCAAAGAAATAGTACTTTCAGATGCGGTAACAGATTGTGACCGTATAACCTGCCATTCCTTTATTGTGAGCCTAAACATAAAATCGGGAGGAAATCTTTTACTGTTTCTTTTAATGGCCTGGTTTAAAGTCTTTGTTTCTGTTTCATAGAGCTTCGCCAGATCAAAATCAAACATTATTCTTTCGCCCCGTACTTCGTAAATCCTGTTTTGAATACTTCTTATTATTGACAGACTGCTTTTTATAAGTCTAATTTTAGGGGATTATCTACCCTTTTTGGTTGTTTATATTTATTTTACGGGGAGGCTAACCGGGCAATTTTTGTTTATAAGGTTAAAGGGATAAGATAGAACCAGGACCGCTTTGTCATTCCTCCCCGTAGTAGCGATTAATATTCCTTCTCCCACTTCTCTCTTACAATTATCACGTACTCGCTTTTTAGTTTTACATACCCGTATTCATAACAGAAATAATACAGTTTTCCTTTTTTGTTGGCATGGGAATGCGTAGCGTATTTGAAAGCAAAACCTTTACCATGCAGTTTAGATAGTGGGACTTTGGTAATTTTTCTTGCCTGCAGAAAGTTTGCGAGGATACGCCGGTTCTTACGAAGAATATGGGTAATGGTACGCATATAGTTATTGCCATAACTGTTAAGTTGGTTATGATGTGTATTACGGCAATAATCGTTGCAGAATTTTTTATCCGTTCTTCCATGCAACTCCCTGTTGCAGCTTTGGCAAACTTTGGTAACTGTAACCATGCTGATTTTTTTGGGTGGGTAACAAACAGCGGCACTAAAATAATGTGCTGCCGTAAGCAGCAATAGGGTATTAATAACCTATGAATGAAAAAGATAAGCGGTTATTCTGAGGAGAATAGTTGCGGGAAATACGGGGTGGCGAATGAGTTAGTTATTTTTTTCTGATATAAATATGTTTGATATTATTTTTTCCCGCATCGCGTTCGTCTATATCAAATTGGTTCATGCTTCTTATAAGCGGTAGCATTTTAGTATACCCATAATTACGGGGATCAAAATCCGGTTTCTTTTTTAAGAGTAAGTTTCCCAAATCTCCCAGGAATGCCCATCCATTATCATCTGCCAGGTCATCAATACTGTCGGCAAAAAGT
>JBBRHM010000221.1:0-3242 GCA_038222655.1 Chitinophagales bacterium
CTAAATTGCGTTTTGGTATTGGCAATGATTTTCCCAAGGGTGAGCAGGTATCGTTTGTACTTGGCAAATGGCCACCAGCTGACATACCCATTGTGCACAGGAAAATTGAAAAATGCTGTGAGATCATAGAGGCTTTTGCCAGTATCGGTCTGGAAAAAACAATGAATATGGCAAATAGTCTATTGTTTGAATAATAAAAGAACCCTTTTGACAGTTTATATGTGCGGAATATAATACAAGTGGCCCAGCCTATATCCAAAGTCGTTAGCGGCTTTTAACGGGTTACCTGGTTACTATTTTAAATTGATGAATTATGAAGATTTTTTGTGTTGGGCGCAATTACGCCGATCATGCTAAAGAGTTAGGCAATGCCGTACCCGACGAGCCTGTAATTTTTATGAAACCCAAGACTGCCCTGATGCAGTCAAACGCCCCTTTTTATTATCCTGAATTTTCTAATGAACTTCATTATGAAGCAGAGATTGTATTGCGTATCTGTAAAAATGGAAAATATATTGAAGAACAAACTGCTGAAGACTTTTATGATGCTTTTACTATCGGCATAGATTTTACTGCGAGGGATATACAGGCCGAGCTAAAGAAAAAAGGACTTCCCTGGGAGAAAGCCAAAGCCTGGGATAATTCAGCAGTGATTGGAAAATGGATCACCTTCACTCCCGAGATACGTGAAAAGCCTATTCACTTTTCTTTACAGAAGAACCGCGAGATGGTGCAGACAGGCAATTCGGAGGATATGATCTTTTCATTCAATTATATCATTTCTCATATCTCCCAATATTTCTCAATCAATATTGGCGATCTTATTTATACAGGAACACCAGCAGGCGTAGGCGAATGTGTTACTGATGACCTGCTGGAAGGCTACTACGAAAAAGAAAAGATGTTTGCACTCGAGATCAAATAAGGGGAAAGTCCTATTATTGCTGAAGACAAGACAGATGTTGCCTGATGCTGACGCCCGAAATATTATTGCATGCCTACCGTTTAATGATTACCGCCAAATGCATGTCGGATACCTATGATGCTAACCGGCAGGTGTGTAAATATGTACATTCTACATCGAGAGGGCATGAAGCCATACAGATTGCTACCGGCTTGCAATTATTATCCTGCGATTGGGTAAGCCCTTATTACCGCGATGACAGTATTCTTTTATCTATCGGTTTTACGCCCTATGAATTGATGCTCCAGTTACTGGCAAAAAGGGACGATCCATTTTCCGGTGGCCGGTCTTATTATTGTCATCCAAGTAATAGAAATAATAATAAGCCTTCCATCATACATCAAAGCAGTGCTACCGGTATGCAGAGTATTCCCACCACGGGTATTGCTCAGGGTATTGCTTTTCTTGAACACACGCAATCTCCCTTATTAAAAAAATCAGCTGATGGAAAATTACCGGTGGTGGTTTGTTCTTTAGGTGACGGCAGTATATCGGAAGGTGAAGTAAGTGAGGCATTGCAGTTTGCTGTGCTAAAACAATTACCTGTAGTTTACCTGGTGCAGGATAATGAATGGAGCATAAGCGCCTCAGCAGATGAGATACGTACCATGAATGCCTATGAGTATGCAGCCGGCTTCAAAGACTTAAAGCGGTTGCATTGTGATGGCAGTGATTTTATACGCAGTTATGAAACCATGGAGCAGGCAATAGATTATGCGCGGTCGGCCCGAAAGCCTGTGCTGGTGCATGCGAAAGTGCCTTTACTTGGGCATCATACAAGTGGTGTGCGCAAAGAATTTTATCGCAGCAAAGAGGATTTATTAAAACATGCTTTATATGACCCACTTCCTAAGTTAAGATTATTATTAACAGGTGTTGGCTACGATGAGTCTGCTATACAGCAAGTGGAAACAGAAGCGTTGGAAAAAGTGCTGGCTGACTTTACAAAGGCACAGAAGGCGCCAGAACCTGGTATTGAATCGTTGGAAGAAAATATTTTTGTACCCACACAGGTAAAAGAAGAAACAGGGCAACGTGTACCCAGGAAAGGTGAAAAAGTGATGATGGTAGATGCCGCATTACATGCGATTGAAGAACTGATGCAGCAATATCCGGAGGCCGTTTTATATGGCCAGGATGTAGGTGCCAGACTGGGCGGCGTTTTTAGGGAAGCGGCTACTTTATCGGAAAAATTTGGCGAACAGCGGGTATTTAATACCGCTATTCAGGAAGCTTATATTGTTGGATCTACCGTTGGTCTATCGGCATTGGGTATGAAACCAATTGTTGAGATACAGTTTGCCGATTATATTTATCCGGGCCTCAATCAGTTAATAACAGAAGTGTCTAAATCCTGTTATTTATCCAATGGAAAATTTCCTGTGCAGATGGTATTGCGTGTGCCTACGGGTGCGTATGGTGGGGGCGGACCTTATCATAGCGGAAGTATAGAAACCACCCTTTTGTCGGTTAAAGGAATTAAAATAGCCTATCCCTCTAATGCTGCCGATATGAAGGGATTGATGAAAGCCGCTTTTCTGGATCCTAACCCGGTGGTGATGTTGGAGCATAAAGGTTTGTACTGGAGCAAAGTGCCCGGTACCGAAGAAGCACGTACAATTGAGCCAGACAAAGACTATATATTACCGTTTGGTAAAGCAAGGGTTGTTTTGGAAGCAGATCCGGCTAAAGTGCGGATGGGAGAAACGGTTTGCATTATTACCTATGGAATGGGGGTGTACTGGGCCAAAACAGCGGCGGAGCAGCTGGTGGGCCAGCTGGAAATTATTGATCTGCGTACACTTTTTCCATTGGATGAGGAAGCGGTTTATGCAGCCGTACGGCGACATGGAAAGGCCCTTGTATTGAGCGAAGAGCAGCAGAATAATTCGTTTGCGGAGGCATTATCGCATCGTATTTCACATAACTGTTTCCATTTTCTGGATGCTAAAGTGGAAGTGTTGGGCGCCCGAAACCTGCCCGCAGTGCCTATTCATATTGCATTGGAAGCGGCCATGCTGCCCACACCGGCCAAACTGGTGGATCGTATCCATAAACTTTTGGCTTACTAAGGTTTATCCTTTTACCCAAACCTCTTATATTTGCAGCCCGTTAGCGCAAAGCAATGGCAAAACATTATGGCGAGGTAGCTCAGTTGGTTAGAGCACAGGATTCATAACCCTGAGGTCACGGGTTCAATTCCCGTTTTCGCTACTTTATAAAAAGCCGATTCATACGAATTGGCTTTTTATTTTCTCACTCTGTACATCATAAGTAC
>JBBRHM010000222.1:0-3203 GCA_038222655.1 Chitinophagales bacterium
AAAGCCGCCAGGGCTCAGGGGCGCTATGTTTTAGGCCTTAGAGCAAAGCATTATACAAAACTTCTATGGTATGCAAGGCCCTTCTGCCTGTTCCATCTTTAATCTGGTGGCGGCAACTGGTGCCGGTGGCGGCAATGATAGTATCCTCCGGCTGCTTTCTCACGGCTGGTAATAAAACAAGCTCTCCTATCTGCATGGACAATTCATAATGTTCTTTTTCATACCCAAAAGAGCCTGCCATACCGCAACAACCTGAAGGAATGGTTTCAACCGTATAATTTTCGGGAAGTGAGAGAAGTTTTACGGAAGCCGATAAAGAGGATATCGCTTTCTGCTGGCAATGGCCATGTAATTGAATAGATCGCTTTTCTTTGGTAAATAATTCTTTGCTGATATTTCCTTTGCTTATTTCACTTGCAATAAATTCATCAATAAGGAAAACATGGCGGGAAAGACTTTTTGCCGCTTCCCAATTTTCATCGGTTGCCAGGTCAGGATATTCATCACGGAAAGTTAAGATGGCAGAAGGTTCTATTCCCAGTAAGGGTCGGTCGGCTGAAACAAGGGGACTTAATAAAGAAATATTACGGTTGGCAATTTTTTGGGCATCCCGAAGCAACCCTTTGGAAAGCCGGGCACGCCCGCTTTCTTCATGCGCAGGAATAATCACTTCATATCCTAATTTCTCTAGCAGCAAAATTCCTGTAATACCAATATGTGCATCATTATAGTTGGTGAATTCATCACAAAAAAGATAAACTTTTTTATTGCCACTGCTTTCTTTCCGGTGTTTTTTATACCAACTAAGTAAAGTAGTTTTTGACAAAGCGGGCATGGACCGTTTTACGGCAAAACCAGCAACCAGTTTAATCAGCGCACCGGTAATTGTATTCGATACAAAGAAATTATATACCGATGGCATCATCGACCCCCATTTTGCGGTAGCTGAAAAATTGGCGATGAGCTTTGAACGGAAAGGAACCCCATTAGCATCATAATATTGCTGAAGAAATTCTGCTTTCAGTTTGGCCATGTCAACATTGGATGGGCATTCTGATTTGCAGGCTTTGCAACTTAAACAGAGATCCATCACATCATAAATTTCTTTGTGATTAAAACGGTTCATCTTATCTGAATGTGTTAAAAACTCCCTCAGGATATTGGCTCTGGCCCGCGTAGTATCTTTTTCATTTTTAGTGGCCATAAAAGACGGGCACATGGTTCCGCCGGACAAATGTGTTTTACGACAATCACCCGAACCATTGCACTGTTCTGCATGTTGCAGGATATCCTGCTGATGAAACCGGAAAACGGTTTTAAATTCCGGCGTAAACTGTCCGGGTTCATACCGCAGCATGGTATTCATCGGCGGAGTATCAACAATTTTATTGGGATTAAAAATATTTTCCGGATCCCAGGTTCTTTTTATTTCCTGTAATAAGCCGTAATTCTTATCGCCCACAATCTGTCTGATAAATTCTCCGCGCAACCTTCCATCCCCATGTTCGCCACTTAAAGAGCCACGATATTTTTTTACAAGGGTAGCCACTTCTTCTGCAATGATCCGGAACAGCCTGTTGCCTTCCTTTGTTTTTAAATTGATAATGGGCCGCAAATGAATTTCACCAGAACCTGCATGTGCATAGTGTACTGCATGTAACCCATGCCTGTCGAGTATTTTATTAAAGTCGCGGATATACGCCGGCAGGTCACGTGGATCTACTGCCGTATCTTCAATAACCGGTACTGCTTTTTCATCACCGGGCAGATTTCCAAGCAGACCCAGTCCGGCTTTACGTAGTGTCCATATTTTTTTTGTATCCTCACCAAACAGCACGGGGAAATGATAACCCAAACCTGCGGCACGCATTTCTTCTTCTACTTTAGCTGTAATCGCCAGCACTTCTTCACGGGTTGACTTTGCAAATTCAATAACGAGTATGGCACCGGGATCACCCTTTACAAAAAAGCGGTTCTTGCTTTGCTCAATATTTTCTTTCGTACATTCCAGTATATAATGATCGATTAGTTCACTGGCGCTAGGATGATATTTTAATCCGATCAGATTAGCACGCAAAGATTCATCTATGCTATGAAAGTGGACACATAAAAGACCCGTTTCTTTCGGTGGCAGCGGCACCACATAGAGTTTGATTTCTGTTATAAAAGCCAAAGTACCTTCCGAACCTGCTATCAATGAACAAAAATTAAAATCATCACCGCCTGCCCTGAAAGGGGCAGTGTTAACCAGCAAGTCGATCGCATATCCTGTATTTCTTCGCTCCACTGTTTTCTTTGGGAATTCTTTCCTGATCTCAACCTGGTTATGATAATCGCTTAACTGGCTGCGCAGCGTTTTATAAATATTTCCTTCAAGGTTACCGAGTTCGCACTTCGCATGAAATTCATCAATCGTTACTTCTTTAAAAACGGCTTCAGATCCATCACTCAATAATACTTTTACTTCAAGCAGGTGTTCGCGTGTGCTGCGGTAAATGACAGAATTGGAACCGCATGAATTATTGCCAACCATTCCTCCAATCATGGCCCTGTTTGCGGTAGATGTTTCAGGACCGAAAAATAATCCATACGGTTTCAGGAACATGTTCAGCTCGTCTCTTATTACACCGGGTTGTACACGAACCCATTTTTCTTCTTCATTGAGTTCAAGAATTCCGGTAAAATGTTTTGAGACATCTGTAATGATTCCTTTTCCCACCACCTGGCCCGCCAGCGAAGTACCCGCTGTACGTGGAATTAAAGATGTTTTATTGGCTCTGGCAAAAGCAATAAGTGTTTTAATATCCTCCACAGATTTGGGAATAGCCACTGCCAATGGCATTTCGCGGTACGCGGAGGCATCGGTGGCATATAGTGTTCGGATAGTTGTATCAAAAAACAAATCTCCTTCCAGTTGTTCGGAGAGTTTCTGCAGGTTCCGATTCATGAAAAACCTTGGTATTTAAAAAAAATAATCAGCAAAAATACTCATTTCTTTCAAACCATGCCTTTGCGCTTTGTTACCTTTTACAGGTATCGCGTAATCGGTAACAAATAAGACTAATGCCTACTGAATAAGAATTAACTTTTGTGGAAGCGAAAAATATTCGGCTTTAATTTTTTCGAGGGTTTCCTTTTTATTAAAAAGCTCATAATATTCCTCAACATCAATATTCATGTTCTCTTTACTTACATATACCGGA
>JBBRHM010000223.1:0-3196 GCA_038222655.1 Chitinophagales bacterium
GAGAATACCTATGCATCTTTTAAAAGTGCCATGGATGAGGAAACCTATATACGTTCGGTTTCTTTTGGTGAAACGGTGGGTATGGCTGTTCTTGCAAGAGCAAAGGAAGACGGGTATGCAAAATCAAGAGGTAAGCCCAAACACCTCGGCAGCAATGATCCTGGCAAATGGCGTCCAACGCCACCGGATTACCTTGATGGGGTAGAATGGTGCTGGAATACGATGAAGCCCCTGGTGATGGATACCTGTACCCAATTTATACCTGCCCGCCCACCGGCATACAGTACCGATAGCAACAGCGTTTTTTTTAAAGAAACAAAGGAAGTGTATACGATCGTTAAAAATCTTACAGACGAACAGAAAGCCATTGCCACTTATTGGGATGATAATCCTTTTGTGATTGAGCATGCCGGACACATGATGTTTGGTAATAAAAAAATTACTCCCGGCGGACACTGGATGGGTATAGCTGCTATTGCTTCGCAACAGAGCAAGGCAGATGCAGTAAAAACTGCGCAAGGATATGCGTTAACTGCTGTTGCCTTGTATGAAGGGTTTATTGCCTGTTGGGATGAGAAATACAGAAGTAATGTAGTTAGGCCCATTACCGTAATTAATGAATTGATAGATAGAAACTGGGTAACTTTTTTACAGACGCCCCCTTTTCCTGAATATACAAGCGGCCATAGCACCATTACTGCCTCGGCTTCTACAGTACTGGCTTTTTTATACGGGGATAAGTTTTCTTTTCTTGATACAAGCGATCTTCGGTATATCGGTATGCAGCGGCATTTCAATTCTTTCCAGGAAGCAGCGGCAGAAGCGTCTATCAGCCGTGTGTATGGGGGCATTCATTACCGCAACAGTGTAGACGTGGGAGCAGAGGCAGGCAAAAAAGTAGGTAATTATATCATTCAGAAAGTGTTGAAATAAATGAAACTATCTCTGTTAAAAAAAGTATTTATAAATCTAGTGCAGTTCTGAAAATATTTCTATTGCGTATTGAAATATTTTTATCAGTAACCTGCAGATGCGTAAAATCCGGTATTACATCAATGGCGCCATATAACAATAATCCGGGTTTCGCGTGTTCATTTCCTATGCCGATGGATTGCATGCCTGATGCAGTGGCGGATTGTATACCACTAACCGCATCTTCAAAAACCAGGCATTCGTAATTGGGTATGTTCATCTTCTCACTCATCTTCAGATAAGGCGCTGGATCTGGCTTGCCGCGTGATACATCTTCAGCCGTTACAAAAAAGGCAAAAAGGTTTTGTATATCCAGCCGGGTAAGCATATGCAACATTCGGGAATGATGCGAACTGGTTACCACGCCGGTTGGTATACGCATTGCATGCAACAATTCTATAAGATGCACAAGCCCTTTAAGAGCAGCGGGTTCCATGGTTCGGTCAAATTCATAACCTGCCGCTTCAATTTCTTTTTTACGTTTATCGCTAAGGTGATTGAATAACCCGTTGATGGTATCACCCACTTTGCGTCCATGGATCCATTCACGGATCAGGTCATTTGTGAGATGAATATTTTCTTTAGCGGCTTCGCTTTTCCAGAAAGATTCTATGGCAGGGTTGGAGTCAATGATTACCCCGTCAAGATCAAAAACGAATGCCCTGATAATTCCTTCCATAGCTTCATGAATTAATTAATTACTATCGTAATGAGTCTGGGAAATTAACTATTATAACTCAGTAAAACAGGGGCGGTATCATAATAAATGCCCTTTGTGAGTGGCTGTTTTGGCTATAAAGCGTTAACTTTAAATCTTCTTGTTAACGCTTAAAACCATCCATAAATTACTGCCATATGAAAAAATCATTTTCCTTCCTGGGTCTCTTATGTTCTATCATAACTTCAGCACAAACACATATAGCTATCATTCCGGAACCGGTATCTATTACCCAGGGATCAGGCTTGTTTGTTTTGCCCAGGAAAATTGTTATTGAAGCAGGTTATCAACCCGAGATGAATTATGTGATTAATGTTTTGAAGGAAAGACTGGTAAAATCAACCGGTAGTGTTATCACGGTAAATAAAACATCAACTGATGCAGTTATTAAATTACAATTAAACACTGCAAACGATAAAATTATTGGTAAAGAAGGCTATCATTTATCTGTTACAGCTAAAAATATTGTGATCAAAGCTAACCAGCCTGCGGGGTTATATTATGGTGTGCAAACATTGCTGCAGTTATTTCCCAAAGAAGTGGAAAGTGTAATGCCTCTTCAAAATATTAAGTTTACCGCACCGGTTGTGGAAATAACTGATTATCCACGATTCGGATGGAGAGGATTGATGTTTGATGTATCGCGCCATTTCTTTACCAAGAGTGATGTAAAGAAGTTTATTGATGATATGGTGCGGTATAAATACAATTTATTACACCTTCATTTGACAGATGATGAAGGCTGGCGTATTGAAATCAAAGGCTTGCCGAAGCTTACAGAAGTAGGGGCCTTTAATGTAAAAAAGGTAGGCTATTTTGGCACATTTTCTAAACCCGAATCTGATGAACCCCGCGATTTTGGTGGCTTTTATACACAGGATGATATCAGGGAACTGGTGCAATATGCGAAAGAAAGATTTGTAAATATTCTTCCCGAAATTGATGTACCGGGTCATAGCCTTGCTGCTGTGGTTTCTTACCCCGAATTATCCTGTACTACGGGCGCAGACAAATACGTGGTTAGATCAGGTGAAGAAATTATGGACTGGTCGCATGGTGCTCCGCCGATTGCTTTGGTAGATAACACGCTTTGCCCTGCTAATGAAAAAGTATACGATTTCCTCGATAAAGTAATGACACAGGTTGCTGCCTTATTTCCGTTTGAATACATTCATGTTGGGGGTGATGAGTGCCCGAAAAATTACTGGGAAAAAAGTGACGCAATCAAAGCATTGATGCAGCGGGAAGGATTAAAATCAATGGAAGAAGTACAAAGCTATTTTGAAAAGCGTCTCGAAAAAATAGTAGAATCCAAGGGCAAAAAATTTATGGGTTGGGATGAAATACTGGAAGGCGGTTTAGCCCCCAGTGCCGCTGTAATGAGCTGGCGGGGAGTAAAAGGTGGCATTGAAGCTGCTTCCATGAAACATGATGTGGTTATGAGCCCAACTACCTATACGTATATTGATTATATGCAGGGTGATGCAATTATAGAGCCCCATGTGT
>JBBRHM010000224.1:0-3162 GCA_038222655.1 Chitinophagales bacterium
CCAAGAGGATTAAAAGACAGGTATGCAGATTACTGGCAGCAAAATAAAAATCATACGCTTATTAATTATTCTTATTCCGTTGCCAACCCAAAAAAATTTAAAGGTTACGGTGAAAATAACTGGGGATTAACTGCCAGTGATACCTATAATGGATATGATGCACACTCTCCTACCAATGACCATGGAACCATTTCTCCTACAGCGGCTTTATCTGCTTTTGCATATACACCCGACAAATCGATGAATGCACTCAAACATTTTTATTATGACCTGGGTGATAAAATTTGGGGGGAATATGGATTTACCGATGCCTTTAATGAAACGCAGAACTGGTATGCAAAATCTTACCTGGCTATTGACCAGGGACCGATCATTGTAATGATGGAAAATTACCGTAGTGGTTTGTTATGGAAATTATTTATGAGCTGTCCCGAGGTTCAGAAAGGATTACAAAAATTAGGTTTTGAAAGCCCCGTGATAAAAAAATAATCCAGTCGCCTAATATCAACCCCAGCTAAATGCATCCATGGATGGCATATGTGTGACCTTAATGGCGGGCAACTGCGGCTGTAACCATTGTACCAGCCATTCCAGTCCGGGTTCTTCGCTCACAATATGTCCTAATACTAATAAAGAAGTTTTTGATCCTGCTGCGCGGAGATCCCTGATATATTCACTGGTTTCCCATTCATTCAATTCACCTACAATTAACAGGTCGGGTTTCTCTTTCTGTAAGGCACTTATCTGTGTTCTGCCACCGGCAGCACCGGGTATTAAACAAATGCGGCTGCAGGTTTGCAAGGGGTCACCAATAAATTTTATATGCCTGATGCCGAGATTTTTTTTATGCAGTTCGATCACTGACTGTAATGTGGCGGGGGGTATGGTTATAAGGTGCGGATTTTTTGCATTATAATATTTTTGCCATCCCAGGGCTGTCAATACACCCATTAATACACCATCCGGCTGATGTGCATGGATATAATCATGAAAGCGCCATACAACAATCTTATGCTTTTGCAAAAGTGCTGTTTTATATTGATGGACCACATCATTTTCCAGCCAGTTGGTTTCATCAAGATGGTTGTAAAACGTGGGTTCATGTGCTATGATGAAATTAGCACCGATAGCAGCGACTTTTTTTATCACATCAACCGTAGCAAACATGGTGGTTACGATACCGGTTACTATCTGCGTTGCATCGCCATATTTTATGGTATCTACTGTTTGTTTAAATGGTGCACCCGGTATTGTCTTTACTATAAGATCTATTACTTGCTGAACGGACATTTTTTCTTCATTACAAAAATTTTTTGCAAAGCCTGCTACAGGAAGTAATGATAAAGCTGTAATACCAGTGGTAACAAACTCTCTTCTTCCCCAGGCATTTTTTTCTTCGATTGTAGGTTGCATACATACTTATTTTATGGGATAAATGTTTGTAATGGCTGAAAGCTATATTCCCTCCCATTGCATGCTGGCGATATTTTACCAAGTCAGCATTGTTTCAATTTTAATAGTAGAACGCGTTACTATTATTTAAGGTGTTGTGCTATTAGAAATCGCTTATTTGTTAAATCCAGTTTTTAAGCTGGGATTAAGAACGAAAATTAGAATGGGCTTTTACCCTGACCACCTACCGATTACCAGAGTGCTATCGATTTTCAATGACTCTGAAGGTTAAGAAGCGGTCAGGGCTAAAGCCCGTCGTTTCTATCATTATCAGTCCCCAGCTTAAAAGCTAGGGTTACGTTTTTTCAATAGTACTAACCGTTATTATTTATTCATATCCGAATTACTGATGAAAGCGATTCTTTTACTGTCTGGTGACCAGGAGGGTGTATTGATAGAACCCTGCCCGCCATACAGGTAGGCCAAAACTTTTGGTTTGCCGCCACCAATTGGCATGCTACGGATATATACATGCTTGTAAGGAGGATGGCTGCCCGGCGGCACTTCTTCTTTTAAAAAAGATAAAAAAACCATCGACTTTCCATCAGGTGATATATGCGCGAACCAGTTATTGAAATCATCTGTGGTTACCTGTTCCTGGTTGGTGCCATCCGGTTTCATACGCCAGATCTGCATCAATCCAGAACGCACAGAATTGAAATAAATATATTTTCCATCGGGTGTGTATTCAGGGCCATCATCTAAACCCTCTGCGTCTGTGAGCCTGATTTCGGGGCCACCGGAAGAAGAAATTTTATACACATCATAATTCCCGTTTCGCGCACCGCAGAAAACAAGATCCTTACCATCGGGCGACCATCCATGCAGGTAAGAAGGGCCCTTTGGCGTGATTTGTTTGGGTTCACCACCTGTAATAGGAACGGTATATATAATGGAACCACCCAGTTCATTAACTGATGAGCTTAGTCCCAGCATTTTACTATCGAAAGAAACCACATGATCATTGTTATTGGATTTTATATTCCCAGTATTCAATAGCCGTGTTTGCCTGTCTTTTAAATTGAATGTGTACATTAATCCCTTACTATCATTATACAGTAACGTTTGCCCATCATTTAACCAGTTGGGGGCCTGAATGGAATTTGGTTGCGTATAAACAATTTCTCTTTTACCTGTTGCCACATCCAGTAACTCAAGGTTACTACCCAGTGTCATCCGAACATTTCCATCCGCTTTTCCGGGATAGGGAACCGTAATACGCACATCACTGAATACGCCGGTTTCGGATACATCAGCATTATGGGAGCCTACAAATACACCTACATATACTTCATCGCCTAAATCAATACCCGAAATTTCTTCTTTAGTAAAGGGTTCACCATACCGGGCAACACGCATGGTAAAAGTATTACCCTGTCTTTCTAATTGAATAACATCTCCGTGGGTAAGTGCAGATCGTAACTCTTCTGTTTGTGCACCCGTTGTTTTTCTATATTGAAGAGATGTTAACCCGTCTCCATGTACCACTGCATTGATATGTGGCGAATTGGCTTCGAGGCTTTTACGAACCATCCATCCCAGCTTGCGATGTGGGTCTACACCACTTGCACCTACAAATGCTGCACGGGTATATACTATAAAATCACCTTTCATTTTTTTCCATACATAATGAAACTCATCGCGACCAAACCATACATTATAACCAGAACCGGTAACAACATACTGTTGTGTTTGCGGGATATACGTTGC
>JBBRHM010000225.1:0-2956 GCA_038222655.1 Chitinophagales bacterium
ATGTCAATTACCGCTTTCCCGTTTTCTGCAATGCTATTGCGAAGTTGATTTCTTTCAGTTATATCTTTTACGGCGTCAAGGCAGATCACTGCATATTGGTCTGCAACACACATCATCACGTTGGTGTGGTATATAGGCTCATGGGCTCCATCTACCGCAGTAAAACTAATAGCGCGATATTGTATGCTATCACAAAATTCCATTAATATTTTTTTATCCGTTCGGGGAGATAAACAGGCGTAAGCAATTTTGTTTTCCCTGTCAAGTACCATGCTTCCGGTTCCTTCCAGAAAGAGATGATTGGCTTCATGTTTGGTAAGGTCGATAATCTGTTTCACTTTGTATTTTACACGAATGGCATCCAGCACCTGCTGTTTTCTTTCCAGCCGCCTGTTCACTGCAAACATAGGATAGAGGTACACCGTACCATCATCGTGAAAAGATATCCAGTTATTAGGAAATACAGAATCGGGGGTATGCGGTTCCGGGCTGTCTTCAATCACCGTTACATCAACGCCCTGCTTTTTGAGTTTGGCTATCAGATTTTCGAATTCTGCCAATGCTTTTTCCTGAACAGCTGTATCGGCCGAGCGTACCTGGAAACTATTGTTTATGGCAGTCTCTGCATTAAATCCAAATCGCACAGGTTTGATCATCAACAGGTGAGAAGTATGCTGCATGGTTCAGTTTTTGGGTAATGGTGTTTAGTTTTTAGCTCATTATTTATGCAACCGGATCTCTTTCAAGTGGCATACTCATACAATGAAAACCACCCCTCGCTCTTGATAACTCAGCTGAAGGCATCAGAATAAGCGTGTTTGTAATCGCATCAATGGTTATGGTTCCTGCTTCCAGTTTATCCAGTAATTCCTTTACATGAATAATGGTAAAACCTGCATTTTTAAATGCCTCTGTTGTTTTATCATTCCTGTCGTATCCAAGTACTACACCTTCTTTGAGCGCTAAGAGATTACAGGAATCCGTCCATTGTTCGCGTGCATTGTAAGGGAATTCGTTATTGCCCGAGTAAATGAAACGAACTTCGTTTTCGCAATGCAGGTCTGTCCGGCTTATATCAATTAACAGGTCTTCCAGGGTATCAAATGAAACAGGATTATCCGGACATTTTTTATGAAACTGCAATATTTTTATTTTTTCTTCTTTCTTAATTTCCATAATCCTTTCAATCGCATTTCCATCGCCATGCTTTACAGATTTGCGTGAAAAATTACCCAGCATTACCCATACATCTTTTTTTACCTGGGTAAAAACGGTATCAATATGCATGTAATCTCTTTTCTTGGGAATTTTAACAATGGTTACTTTGTCCATCAGCCCTTTTTCAAAGATCATATTGGTTATGCGTACGGCGGCTTCGGATGAAGTTCTTTCGCTTACACCCACCAGTAAATGGGTTTCACTAACCACCATAATATCTCCGCCTTCCAGCGTAATCTTGCGGTCATCCTCTTCTTTCGGCATTAGAAAACCGTGACTGGTATCGGCCAGTTCAATTATATTCTGGTGATAGTTTGCAAAGAAGGGGTGATGAAAGAAAATATATTTTGCCAGCAGGGCCTCTCTTGTGCGGGCTTTTCTGGCAGGTTTGTTTAGCAGTACATGATCTTTAATGGTGATACCGATATCGCGGGTAAAAATAAAATTAGGGATAGGTGCAAATAACAGTTCTTTCTCATTTGAAGTGCCGGAGATAAAAGTTTTGGCGAGTTCAACGGGTGAATAAGCAAGCAGTTTATTCTGTACCTGCCAGGTGCAGCCTTCAATGGCCGCTACTGATGCGGCGAGTTTGGAACGTATCTCCTGGTCTTCCAATACTTCTGCAAGCAACCATTGTAATTCAATTACTTTATCTGAACGGAAAAAGTCTTTGCTTTCAGGTTTATAAAAACTCCTGTCGGCCTCTAATGCGTCAATTGTCGCAAGCTTTCCTTTTATTTTGGATGGATCGAGAAAATACAGGAGAATCTTCGTGTAATAATCATATTCATGGCGGCGAATGGTGTCCAGGTGTACAATATCCTCGAATAGCCAGTCCTGTGCTTTTGAAGGTACTACTTTGCCCAGGCCACTATCAGGACTATGCACCAGTAATCGTTTTAAAGTGCCTATTTCGGAACTAACAGATAACTTATTATCCATAAAATACTTATTGAATTAAGGAGATGAAAGAAAAAATAAAGGAAAGGTTACAGCATTGCTGACTCAGTGGTCAGGCATTGAATTAAGACCCCTGTACATCCAGGCGAAGTGTGCCGTTAATAATGATATGGTAGAACAATGATTCATTCAGTGATGCAAATTACGATTTTATTTTGAAAGGGTTTTTCCCGCTGAGGGTACCCGAAAATTCCAATATAATAAATCTCACAAACATATCTTCACTATACCAGTTCTCCTTACGTGTTTTACGTATCACTTCTGCATGATGGTGTGCCTGGTAGGCAAACTGTTTCATAGCTGCTTTACTTTCCCATATACTAAATGTGGCCTGTTTAATAAATGGCATTTCACCTATGCCGATTGAGGTAATAAAACCATCAGCCGAATTCATCCGTTCAGCAACACTATCTACGTTTTTCCAGAAACGTATAAGTTTGTTTATGCGAATAGTGGCCCTGGTTAATACGGCGATCTGTCCTTCATAATCCGTCTGCTTTGCCAAAGCACCAAAACATTGCTGTCCATCCCATGTGCCATGCCCTTCAATGGGTTGCAATACAAACCTCCCTATTTCGCAATGAAAAAATTTCCACCAGGAGAGAATGAAGTTTGGCGTTTTATTTTCATCTGCGTCAGGGTTTCTTATTTCTAAGAGTGCCCATTGGCGCCAGTCGGGCATTAGATCAAAAGTACCATTCTTTCCACAGCCCAATAGTTTCCAGAAACCAGATGTCCTGTTGAGCCATAAAGGAAACCGGAAGATTGCCATAGAAAT
>JBBRHM010000226.1:0-2762 GCA_038222655.1 Chitinophagales bacterium
TCTTGGCTGCGGTTATTATGATTTTGCAACGCCTTATTTTACCGCCAATTATGACCTGGAACATATGTTTTTAAGACCCGAACAAAGAAAGAATGTACAGGTTCATTTTTACGAAGCGGGTCATATGTATTATATAAACAAGCCCTCGCTGAAGCAATTTAAAAAAGATGTGGATGCATTTTATACATGGAGCAGTAATGTGAATTGATACAAGCCAAAGAGGATGGGTTTCAATACTGTATGAATGGTAACAATGATGTTATAAAATTTTGTAACTTGAACAATTAACCCACCTTGATGCGCACAGCCCGGCAATTATCAGTTTTTCTCTTGTTTGTAGGAGCTATCCTTGCTTTGTATGGAGGTATTAGTATGATCACCGATCCCACGGGCAACTCAGTGGGTTTTCCTTTTTACCTGTTAAACGGGGCTATTTTTTCTGATTTCCTGCTGCTTGGCTGGGTATTGTTCGTTACCGTGGGCATATTCAGCATTGTTGTTATCATTCTCATTCTAACCAAACACCGTTATTATTCTTTCTATATTATGCTGCAGGGTGCAATCATTTGTGCCTATGTAATTATTCTCATGTTATTATTAAGTGAAACCTTCATGGTCGAATATTTTTTTCTCATAATGGGTATGGGAATGATAGGGCTTGGGGTATTGCAGTTCCAGCGCAAAATAGCCCTGGATGCGGGAAATAAAGTATTGCCGGTTCAGAAGAGTCATCATCATCAGCACAGGAAACATAAGTAATGTTGAATACTGTTAAACATTCTTCAAATTGCCAAAATCTATTCAACATTTGCCTTTAAACATTTACAACAACCCATCCTCTTCCGCTAAGAATTTCAGGTATACACCATTCGTCCACCCAAATCCATCCTGGTTGGGATATTCGCCCCCACCGGCTTTAGACTCAGTATCTGTTACATTATATTTCTCCATCATTTTGCCGGTAGCGGCATACACTTTTTCATTATTTCGCATCCAGTTATGCCTTACGCGGTTTGCCAATTCCACCTGGCCATTTTTTTGCAAACCCTTGTACGCTATCCACTGTAAGGGCGCCCATCCATTGGGGGCATCCCATTGTTCTCCAGTAACGGTAAGTGTAGTTAGTAATCCACCCGGCTGAAGAAATTTTTCTTCTAAGCAAGCGGCTACTTTCACGCACTGCTCAGGAGATGCCAGGTTAAAAAATAAGGGAAAGCTTGCAGCCAATGTATATGCAGTGCTTTGTTTCTGATCTTTAAACTGGTAATCAAAATAAAATCCCTTTTCTTCATTCCAGCAATAGTGTTCAATGGCTTTATTACGAAGCATTAATCTATGCAACATGCTTTCTAATGCTTCATTATTCTGTTGTTCATAAATGGTACACAAGGCAATTTCCAGGAAAAGCAACAAGCAATTCAAATCAACAGGAATAAGATCTATGGTCTGTATAGTTTCCATACCTTTTCCATCCCTGAACCAACGGCTGCTGAAGTCCCAGCCCGATTCTGCGGCAGCGCGGATATGCCGGTACACAGTAGAAGGCTCTTTATCTGATGTTGAAGCCAGTTGCACATCTTCTATATAAGCTTCCGGCCTTGGCGTATCATTATCATCCCAGTAACGGTTAAGTATACTGCCATCCTGCATCAGCACTACGTGCCGGTGTGTAGGATTTGTAGGTGAAACTGTTTCAGCACCCGCCATCCAGAATTGATATTCCTTTTCCAGTTGCGACTGGTATTGTAATAAAATTTCTTTCCCTTTTTCTTCGACAAGTATCGTTACCATCAAGGCGAAAAAAGGCGGCTGTGAACGGCCAAGATAATAAGTACGGTTTCCATTGGGAATAAAACCCGTCCGGTCAATGAGGTAAGCAAAATTATCAACCATGTTCTGAATGATATCCACTCTTTTTGAAACCTGTAATCCCAGCATGGTAAAATAACTATCCCAATAATAAATTTCCCTGAAACGGCCGCCTGGTACGATATAGGGATGCGGTAATGGAATGAGGGTGCTTTCTTTATTACCGGGTGTTCGCGTTAAAACATCCCAGAGCGCTGCGATGTGTTCGGGTAAAGATTTATTGGCAGATGTATACCCCGTAGCAGGTTCTGCCGGTAAAATAAAATGCGTTTTTATAAATGCTTCGAGTTGAAAACCGGGTTCTTTTTTCTGGTGCTCATATTGTGCAAGGATATCCTCAGGCGCTGAAACGGGAGAGCAGTCAACAAAAAATTTAGAATCGGAAAATATTTCTGATGCTTGCACATCTTCATAAAGGGGCGACAGGCTTTCAATATAAAAAAGAGATTCGGTTGGCATGCGTTGTAATTATGACCCGGCTAAAGGATTGGCTGCTTTAAATTTTTTCTGAAGCCTTCTAAAAATAAACAGGCAGATAATAAGAATGGTCATCGGGATCAGTGAAAAATAAAAAGCTTTCTGTCCCCCATAATTTTCAAAAATATGTCCCGTAATAATAGAACCTGTTGTACCGCCCAGGGCCGAAAAAATAATGATGAGACCTGACATCAGTCCGTGTTTCTGCACTGGCAATGTGCTGAGGATAACAGAATTAACAGCAGGATAAATAGGGGCAATTAATAACCCAATCATTGGAAAAATAAATGCGGCAATGGGCGCGGTTGACCAGCCCGTTATGGGCACGCCGGAAACTTTTTGTGCCAGTGGTATGGCAATGAGTACCAGTGCAGCAGCCAGTATTAAACAGCCTGCCAGCACCAGAAACCAGTTTA
>JBBRHM010000227.1:0-2327 GCA_038222655.1 Chitinophagales bacterium
AATTGTACTGGATGCTATTAACAGTACAGGTGCCATCGCTGTTCCACAATTACTGAAAGCGTTGGGTGTAAAGGACATTACCGTGTTAAACGGAGAAGTGAATGGCAAATTTGCCCACAACCCGGAACCGCTTCCTGAAAATCTGCATGAATTGTGTAATGAAGTGACCAAGCAAAAAGCCGACCTGGGTATTGCTGTTGATCCGGATGTGGACAGGCTTTGTTTTGTTTGCGAGGACGGAAGTTTATTTGGTGAAGAATATACACTGGTTGCCGTGGCTGATTATGTACTGCAAAACCGTAAAGGAAATACGGTAAGCAATATGTCTTCTACCCGTGCATTGAAAGATGTAACGGTAAAGCATGGTGGTGAATACACCCCCAGCGCTGTGGGAGAAGTAAACGTGGTAAATAAAATGAAAGCTGTGAACGCGGTAATTGGTGGTGAAGGCAATGGCGGAATTATTGTTCCCGACCTGCATTATGGAAGAGATGCTTTAATTGGTATTGCTTTATTTCTTACCCATCTTGCCAAAGAAAAAAAATCGGCTAAGCAACTGCGAAGTACCTATCCTGATTATTTCATGAGTAAAAACAAGATCGAATTAAACGCCGGATTTGATATTAAAAAAATCTTCGACCATATCAAGAAAAAATATAAGAAAAACCAGATCAATACAGAAGACGGTCTGAAGATAGAATTTGAGAACGATTGGGTGCATCTCCGCACCAGCAATACTGAACCCATTATCCGCATTTATGCGGAAAGTAATTTTGAAACCACCGCCGCTAACATCGCGAAGCGCATGATGAAAGATATTCATGAGGCGATGTAGGAACAGTTAAGAGTTTGGAGTTTGGAGTTTGGGGTTTGGGGTTAGTTAAGCAATATGCCGGGTATTTTCTATTTTTGCATGCTTATGGAAAGAATTTACATGGATAATGCGGCAACCACCAACCTTGATCCACAGGTGCTGGATGCCATGATGCCTTACCTGACCACTAATTTTGGGAACCCCTCTTCTATTTACAGTTACGGAAGAGAGAGCCGTATGGCCATTGAGAATGCACGCAAAAGCGTGGCCAAAACATTGAATGCACATCCTGCAGAAATATTTTTTACTAGTGGTGGAACCGAAAGTAGTAATACGGCTATTACTGCCGCTGTGCGTGATCTGGGCTGTAAACACATCATATCTTCAGTTATAGAACACCACGCCACAACACACACAGTGGAACATTTGTACCATACAGGCCAGGCTGCCCTCAGTTATGTAAAATTATTACCCAACGGACACATTGATATTGAGGATCTCGAAAAATTATTAGCAGAAAGTGAAGACAAATGCCTGGTAACCTTATTACATGCCAATAATGAAATTGGCAATATGCTGGATATACACGCCGTAGGAGAACTTTGTAAATTATACAATGCTATTTTTCACAGCGATACTGTTCAGACTGTGGGGCATTTTCCTTTTGATCTCAGAAATACGCCGGTGCATTTTATTACAGGTGCGGGACATAAGTTTCATGGCCCCAAAGGAATTGGTTTATTATATATTAATGAGAACGTAAAAATCAAACCCTTTGTGTACGGCGGCAGCCAGGAAAGAAATATGCGTGCAGGAACAGAAAATCTTTACGGTATTGTAGGTTTTGCCAAAGCCTTACAAATGGCAACAGACAATCATGAACAGGACAGTGTCTATATTAAAGGCCTGAAACTATACATGATGGAGAAGCTGAAAAAAAATATAAAAGGCGTTTCGTTCAATGGCGATCCATTAGGCAGCAGTTTATATGCAGTGCTCAGCGCCAGTTTTCCCAAGACAGAAAAGAGCGAAATGATACTATTCAATCTCGATATCAATCATATCTGCGCCAGTGGCGGAAGTGCCTGCACCAGCGGGGCCGACCAGGGCTCTCATGTAATCAGGGCCATTAACAATAATCCAAACCAGGTAACCGTTCGTTTTTCTTTTAGTAAATACAATACAAAAGAAGAAATAGATATTGTGGTAGAAAAACTGAAAGAACTAATTTGAAAAGAGGTGATAATGTGATAATCAGCAATGCATCTAACATTCATTGTTGCTTCCTTGATGCACTTTAATTATCACCTTATCAAATTACCTATAGTCATCTTCATTAAACTCATCCTCTTCGCCGCTCAGATTCATTTCACCTAGATTCATCATGCTTCCCATCAGGTCCTTGAATTCTATTTTTCCATCAATCACTTTTTTACTGATCAATGAATAGGAAGAAAGGCCGTGCAATACAAATTCCATCAACAATGCATTTTCATTGGCATTAGCCTGGGGG